>JBBRKU010000036.1:0-9388 GCA_038231735.1 Actinomycetales bacterium
AGGAGCCCGCCATGCCCATCGTCCCCGATCACGCTCCAGCCATCGTCGCTGAACCGGCTGAGGATCAATGGCTCACGCCCAAGGCGATCTGCCAGCTGCTCCAAATCCCCGAGCAAACCTTCTACCAGTGGCGCGTCAAGCATGGCGGTCCGCGTGCCCATAGAATTGGCCGTCATCTGCGCATCAGTCGCTCCGACTTCGATGCTTGGCTCGCCTCGACGGAGGACGACTTTGGGTAGGCCGCCTTTGGGTAGACCGCCTTTGCCAGTCGGAACGTGGGTTCAATAAGCAGAAACCAGCTAACCCCCGGTACTTGGCGTGCTCTTGCCCGCTTCCGAGACGATGCCGGTGTCACCCGACAATTTGAGGCCCGCGCCGCAACGGGCGCCAAAGCCGAGCGGAAGCTGATCGAATCCTTTACCAGGCGGGCAGCGAGTGCAGGCGAGGAATTAACCGCGGAAAGCCGGCTGTCGGTTCTGGCGGCGGTTCGGTGGGCGGAGTTCCAGGACGCGGGCAAGGCCATCAATACCATTCGCAGGTACAAGGAGATCCTCGACAAGTTCACCGTTCCGGGTCTGGGGGCCTTGCGGATCCGGGAAGCCCGGGTGTCAACGTTGGATCGCTTCCTCAAGTCAATCAAGACCAAGAACGGAGGTGCAACCGCAAAACTGTGTCGCACTGTATTGTCCTGAATGCTCGGACTCGCAACCCGGATGGGGGCCCTCGACGGGAACCCTCTCCGCGATGTGTCATCCATCCACATCGAGCACCGGGAAGTGAGAGCTCTGAGCGTTGACGATGTTGCGAAGCTCAGAAATGGGCTGCGCACTTGCCAACTTGACTCGAAGGCCAGCGGACGGAAGCGGCCGGGCGATCTTCTCGACGTTGTCGATCTGATGCTGGCCACCGGCGCGCGCATCGGCGAGGTCCTCGCCCTCCGATGGTCCGACGTCGAACTGGAAGCCGACGTACCGACGCTGAAGATCCAGGGCACCGTCGTCTATCTGCCCGGCCATGGGGTTCAGTGGCAGGACCACCCAAAATCGGCAACATCAAGGCAGCGGTACCGGCTCCCCGCATTTGCCGCAACCATGCTACGAAAACGTTGGGACGCACAAACGCGGGTGGATGGCCAAGGCATGGTATTTCCGTCGGCCAGCGGGACGTTGAGGGATCCGAATAACTTCCGAAAGCAAAGGCGCTCCGCGCGGGACGAGCTCGGCTTCGGCTGGGTGACTCCCCATACCTTCCGAAAGTCGGTGGCGACCATACTGGAACAGCAGAGTGGTCTGGCCGATGCGTCGCCCAGCTGGGACATTCCAGCCAGCAGGTTACCTCCCGCCACTATGTGCAGAGAACGCACGAAGCACCTGACAACCGGCGGATCCTGGAAGCATTCGGTGCCGACACGTAGCCACGGAAGAGCTGGACCAGAGCGTCTCCTGGATCCGCTGGCCGCAAGGGCAACGCATCGATTCCGCTGGGTAAACGCTGGGTTGGCCCAAATCCGGACGTAAAAGCAAGAGGCCCTGACCAACGTTTCCGCTGGTCAGCGCCTCTTTCATGGTTGCGGGGACAGGATTTGAACCTGTGACCTCTGGGTTATGAGCCCAGCGAGCTACCGAACTGCTCCACCCCGCGTCGCATTACTAACTCTACCCGGGGGGCGCCCGTGGGCCAAATCGGCGGCGGGTGACGTCCGTCTCGCGGCCGCCCTGGGGTGCGCATTCCGGGGTGCGCATGCTGCCGGGCCATTTCCGTGAAAACGGCCCGGCATGCGCGCGCTCCAGCCTTACTTGGTGGGGGTGGCGGTCGACGACGGCGCCGGGCTGGGGCTGGTGGTCGACGCGCCCGGTGCCGGAGCGGTGGTGGTGCCCAGCTTGGACTCGGCCGTCACGGCCGCGGTGATGGCGTCACTGAGCCTCTTCTGGGCGTCCCCGTAGGCGGCGAAGTCGCCCTTGGCCAGGGCCGCCTGGCCGTCCTTGATGGCCTGGCCTGCGTCGGAGAGCGCCTGCGACAGCTGAGCCTGAACCGTCGGGTTTCCCCCCGCCGTGCCGCCGGAGCTGGGCGGCGTCGTCGGCTGTCCCGATTTCTGCGAGTCTCCGGCCGTGGCGCCGGAATTGCCGCCGAAGAGCTGGTCCAGGGCGTCGTTCAGAGTTGCGGCGTAGCCGATCTTGTCACCGAAGGCCACCAGCACCCGCTGCAGCGTCGGGTAGGAGGTCTCACCGTTGGACTTCACGTACACCGGTTGGACGTAGAGCAGGCCTCCGCCGACGGGAAGGGTCAGCAGGTTGCCGTTGATCACGGTGGACTGGCCCAGCCGCAGCACGTTGAGCTGCTGCGAGACGGATGGGTCGGAGGTGAAGGTGTTCTGCACCTGAACCGGACCCGGAACCTGCGTTTCAGTTGGAAGCTCCAGCAGCCTGAGCTTGCCGTACCCCGGGTCCCTGACACCCTTCTTGTTTCCGGCATCCCCGTCCGCCGCCATGAAACCGTACAGCACGTTGCGCGACTCGGTACCCGCCACGGACTGCGGGATGAAGGAGGTGGTCAGCGAGAACGCGGTGGATTTCTGGCCGGGCATCTGCAGCGAGAGGTAGAACGGGGGCTGCTTGACCGCCGTGGACGTGACGGTGGGATCGTTCGGGACGCTCCAGGCGTCCGTATTCTTGTAGAACTGGCCCGGATCCGTCACGTGGTAACGGGCGAGCAGTTCGCGCTGGACCTTGAACAGGTCCTCCGGGTAGCGTACATGGCTCATCAGGTCCCCGGACATCTCCGAGATGGGCTTGATGGTGCTCGGGAAGATCTTCTGCCAGGCCTTCAGGATGGGATCCTGGGCATCCCAGGCGTAGAGCGAGACGGAGCCGTCGTAGGCGTCGACGGTGGCCTTGACGGAGTTGCGGATGTAGTTGATGGAACTGTTCGGCAATGCACCGGCGCCGCTGCGCTGCGTCAGCGAGTCCGTTGTGGCGGATTCGAGCTGCTGCTGCTGCGAGTAGGGGTAGGCGGAGCTGGTGGTGTAGCCATCCACGATCCACTTGACCCGGCCGTCGATGACGGCGGGGTAGGGGGCGCCGTCGATGGTCAGGTACGGTGCCACCTTCTGCACGCGTTCCTCCGGCGTGCGGTTGTAAAGGATCTGGGATTGGTCGTTGACCCCGTTGGTCAGCAGCAGGTCGGAGGACTGGAACTTAACCGAGTAGAGCAGCCGGTTGAACCAGTTACCCACGTTCGGGCCGCCGTTGCCGGTGAAGGTGGTCTGAGAATCGCCCCCTCCGTTGGTGCTCTGCGGCCGGTCCAGCTCCACTTTCGTGCCGCCGGGCTCGCCGCCCACAATCGAGTAGTCCGGGGAGGACTGTCCGAAGTAGATCCGCGGCTGGTAGCTGGTGTCCGTGCCCAGTTTGCCGGTGGAGGGGACCCCCGACTGCATGAAGACGGGCTTCCCGTCCACGGTGGCCGTGTTGCCGTAGGCCGCCACCACGCCGTAGCCGTGCGTGTAGACCAGATGCTGGTTATACCAGGTCTGCTGCGCCGCCGGGATGCCGTCCTGGTTCAGCTCGCGGACGGCGATGACGGTGTCCTGGACCTTGCCGTCGATGGTGTAGCGGTCCACGTTCAAGGTGGTGGGGAACTTGTAGTACGGCCGGAACTGTTCCAGCTGGCCGAAGGTGGAAGAGATCAGGTTCGGATCCAGCAGGCGGATGTTCGCCGTCGTCGTCGCGTCCTGGCGCAGCGCGCCTGGGGTGGCCGTCGTCGTCGCATTGTACGGGGTCACCTCGATGTTGTCCAGCCCGTAGGCGGTGCGCGTCATGTCGATGTTGCGCTGGATGTACTCCTTCTCCAGCGACTGCTCGGACGGACGGACCTGGAACTGCTCGATGGCCCAGGGGTAGATGCCGCCGGCAAGGATGGAGGTGATGATCAGCATCGCCGTGCCGATGACGGGAAGGCGCCAGCGGCCGATCACCGCCGTGACGATGAACAGTATTGCCACAATGACGGAGGCCACGGCGAGGATCGCCTTGGTCGGTATGACCGCGTTAACGTCCGTATACAGCGCCCCGGTGCGCAGGCCGCCGTTGTCCTGGAGGGTGGCATACCGGTCCAGCCAGAAGTTCAGGGCCAGCAGCAGCAGGAAGGCGGCGGCCAGCACCGCCAAATGGATCTGTGCCGCGCGGCTGGTGAACAGCCCGCGTTCCTGCAGGCGAATGGCGCCATAAAGGTAATGCGTGAGCAGCCCGGCGATCGCGGAGATGATCACCACGCTGATCAGGAACCCGGAAACGAAGCCCAGGAAAGGCAGCGTGTTCGTGTAGAAACTGATGTCCAGCCCGAACTGTGGATCCGTCTTGCCGAACGGCTCCTGGAACAGGAACAGCAGGACCTTCTGCCACTGCCCGGCGGCCGCGGTGCCGGCGAAGAGGCCAAAGACGGCCGGCACGCCGATCATGACGACGCGGCGGATGGGTTCCAGTTGGGCCTGGTAGCGGTTCAGGTTGTCCTGCAGCTGGCTGTCCGGAGCGTAGACCGGACGGGAGCGGTAGGCCACCCGGATGGAGAAATAGACACCGCCGGCCATGATTAGGAATCCGGCCAGGAAGATAAGCACCTTGGAGGAGTTCTCCCGCCAGTACACTTCAAGGAATCCCAGCTGGTTGTACCAGAGGATCTCCGTGTAGACGTTGGCGAAGAAGACGAAACCGATCACCAGGACGACCACGATGATGAACGTGGGCAGCAGCGGGCCGCGGCGCCGCCTCATGGGGGTCGTTCTGTTCGAACTGGCAGGACGGGAAGTCACGCTTACCTCTGTTTAGCTCGTAATGGAGTGATTCTGTTATCGGGAACGAAAAGCTGGTAACGGCCGGTCACGCATGATCAGTTACCAATGCCACGAATGATGCTGTGGCTAAGTTCCACTGCTGCCATTCTGCCTGAATTCCGTCAGCTTGCCGTGCAGGTTGGCAGGGCCGAGCTGTCCTGGCCGGAGGCAATCTGCTGGACGGCGTCGTAGGCCTGCGAAAGGGTCCCCACCTTGACCACCTGCAGGCCGTCTGGAACGTGGCCCACGACCTCATTGCAGTTGGCCGCCGGCGCGAAAAAGACGGTGGCGCCGCTCTGCCGTGCTCCGAGCATCTTCTGCGCGATGCCGCCGATGGCCCCGACGTTGCCCGCCGGATCAATGGTCCCCGTTCCGGCGAAGTGCTTTCCGCCGGTCAGATCGCCGGGAGTCAGCGAATCGATGATACCCAGCGCGAACATCATGCCGGCGCTTGGCCCGCCCACGTTGCTCAGCGAAATGTTCACATCGAAGGGGAACTTGAACTTGTTCTGCAGCTCGATGCCCAAAAGGTACTTCCCGTCCGCGGCCTTTTGCGGCGTGACGGATTGCTGCAGGGTGGTCCCGCCACGCTGCAGCTGCACCGATACCGGGCTGCCCTTGCCGTTGGCCAGCGCATCCTGGATCACTTTGATATCCGTGATCGGGTGCCCGTCGACGGAGAGAAGCACGTCGTCCGGCTTCAGCTTGCCCTCCGAGGCGGAGCCCTTAGGCAGCGCCGCCACGGCCAGCGAACTGGCATAGCCGATCTTCAGCTGGGTCAGGGCCGCCGCCGTCGCATTTTCCTGTGATGTGGTCATGGCGACGGCGTTTTGGGAATTAACGTCCTGTTGGCTGGTTCCCGGCGGGTAGAGGAGTTCCTCCGGGTAGACGGAATCCGAGCGGTCCAGCCAGGCGCGGTACGCCTCAAAGATGTTGACATTGCCGTTGGGGCCGCCGCTGACGTACACCGTGACCAGGTCCAGGTTGCCGCTGGTGGGGTACGTGGCATGACCGCTGACCTGGATAACGGGCTTCCCATGGTCCTGGCCGAGCGTGTTGAACGTCGGCCCCGGGGACTCGATGACGTACGGCACGGGCAGCGTCAGCGCCACGATACACAAGGCCACCGCCAGCACGCCGGAGACGATCATGGCCGCAAACCTGCCGTCGCGGGGACGCTGCGGCGATTCAAGCGAAGCTTGGCCGGCCCACGCCGCAGTGGGCTGCCAGGTATCCGGCCGCCGGGTATTCGGATCGCTCAAAACCTCTACCTCTCCCCCGGCAGCTGGTGCCGCGGCGCCTGATTAGTTCGACTCCCTAGCCTACGTGTTTCCGCGGGTGTTTAGCTGTGAATGTCAGGCGCGGCCGGGGCCGGCTTCGCGAGGCAGGTCCCGTCGTCGTCGTACTTTGCCTTTAGCGAACGCCGACGACGGCGGGCAGACAAGGCGCGGATCCGGCGGTAGCGTGAAGATCATCCGCAAGTCCACCAAGGAACGGCCGAAGATGACTTCGAACCCAGCAAATAATGACGACGAAACTCCCAAGGACCCGCTGTCCGAAATGCTGGCCAATCTGATGGGTGGCAAGGGCTTGGAGGGAATTGATCCGGCCGCGCTGGCCAAGGCTGCCGGGCTCCCCGAGGACCCGAACATGCTCTCCCAGCTGATTGCCCAGGTCCAGGCGGTTATGGGCAGCCAGAGTGAGGGCCCGGTCAACTGGCAGCTGGCACACGACAACGCGCGCCAGGCCGCATCCGGTGGCGATCCCTCGGTCACCCCGGCGCAGTCCCGCGAGGTCGATGAGGCCTTGCGGCTGGCGGAACTCTGGCTGGATCCGGTCACCGAGCTGCCCAGCACCGGTCTGATCGGGCACGCCTGGTCCCGTGCCGAATGGGTCGAGGAGACGCTGGGGACCTGGAAGCGGCTGACCGAACCGGTGGCCAACAGCATCGCCCTTGCCCTCTCCAACACCCTCAGTGAACAGCTGCCGGAGGAGATGAAGTCCATGATGGGCGGCGCGGCCTCGATGCTGCAGAACATGGGCGGCGCGCTCTTTGGCATGCAGCTGGGCCAGGCCGTGGGCGCCCTGGCCAAGGAAGTCGTCAGCTCCACGGACATCGGCGTGCCGCTGGCGGACCTGCAGATGGCGCTGCTGCCGGCCAACGTCGCGGCCTTCGGCGAGGGGCTGGACATCCCGGAGCAGGACGTGCGGCTCTTCCTGGCCCTGCGGGAGGCCGCGCACGCCCGGCTCTTTATCCACGTTCCGTGGCTGCGCGGGCACCTGCTGGGCGCCATCGAGTCCTATGCCCGCGGCATCCACATCGACATGTCCCGGATGGAGGAGCTGGCCAGGGATCTGGATCCGGGCAACCCGGAGGCGATCCAGGCCGCGCTGTCCCAGGGCGTCTTCATGCCCGAGCGCACCGCCGCGCAGGAGGCCGCCCTGTCAAAACTGGAGACCGCCCTAGCGCTGGTTGAGGGCTGGGTGGACGAGCTGACCTTTGAAGCAGCCCGCAACCTGCCCTCCGCGTCCGCCCTGCGGGAAACGGTGCGCCGCCGCCGGGCCACCGGCGGTCCGGCCGAGCACGCCTTCGGTGCACTGGTGGGGCTGGAACTGAGGCCGCGCCGGCTGCGCGAAGCCTCCGCCCTGTGGTCGGCGCTGAAGGACCAGCGCGGCATCAGCGGCCGCGACGCGATCTGGAAGCACCCGGATCTGCTCCCGACCGCCGAGGACCTGGACGATCCGGCGGGCTTCGGCGCTCGGCGGCAGCTGCTGGAAGCCTCCGAGTCCGAGGTGGACGCGGCGCTGGAGAAGCTGCTGGCCGGCGACTACGGTCCGCACGACGACGGCTCCGGTGACGGCGGGTCAGGCACGGGCGGGTCCGACGGCGGCTCCGGCAACGGCCCCGAAGACCCTTCGAGTGCCGACGGCAAGCCCGGAGCTCCCTAACAAATCCGGCCTGGGAAGCAGCCTGACGAAGCGGCCTAGCGGTCGCTACTCGATGTCATCCATGCCTTCATCATCTATGTCGTCGTCGGCTGCGTTGCCCGTTCCCAGGCCGGCGTTGTCCAGGCCGCGAGAGCTGGCAAAACTGGCGCCCTCCAGGAATGCCTTGGCCCGTTGCAGATCCGGATAGACCTCCAGAAGCGCCCAGAAAGCGCCACTGTGGGAGGCGACCAACAGGTGGGCCAGCTCGTGCAGCAGCACATAGTCGACCACCCACTCGGGCATGCCCCGCAGCTTATCCGAGAGCCGGATGCTCCGGTTCCCCGGCGTCGCCGAGCCCCAACGCGAGTTCTGGTTACCTACCCATCGCACCGTGTCCGGCTCAGACTTGCCGCCCAGGTACCTGCTGGAGAGATATTTCGCCCGGGACATCAGCTCCGCGTCCGTCCGGCCCGGGCGCCGGGCTGGCAGTCCGGGCCCTTTGGACTGCAGTTTGGAGAGCATCTTTGTTACCCACTCGTGTTCCTGCGCGGCGGTGAAATGGGCCGGAATGGCGACGACGGCGGTGCCACCTTCCCAGAACGCGGCCACGGTCCGGCGCCGTCGGGCGGAGCGCCGGATAACGACGGGCGCGCCGTCGGAGGTGACCTGCGGGAGCGGACGTTGCCCGGATATGGGCCGCTTGGCTGGGTGGCTCTGGAACATACTCCGACGTTACCGTCTGCCGCCGGAAGCCACCCACTCCGGACAGCGGCTTGTGGATAACCATCCGCAGCCTGCCCCGCTGTGGCACGATCGTGCTAGCAGATCCAGCCCGGCATGTGAGGGGGAACAATGAGGATCAATCCCGGACTACGGACGGTCCGGCGGGACCAGCGGACCGTCCAGATAGGGATGGGCCCGGGCGGGCTCATCCTGGAGGGGTTGAGCGCCCAGGACCAGGACTTCGTGGAGCGTTTGCGGGTCGGCACGGCCGATGTACCGGTCGCCACGACGGCAGCCTTGGCCCACATCTCTGCAGCCCGGGCCGAAAGGATTCTTCACTCACTCGAAGCGGTGAACTTTGACGACACAGTGCCACTGAATGCCCCGGGGTTCCGAGGGGAACGTCTGACCGGTGACGCGGGCTTGCTTGCTGCCGTCCACGGAATGCCGGCCACCGCCCTGCTGGCGCAGCGCGATCGCGCTGTGGTCAGGATCATGGGGCTGGGACGGACGGGCGCCGCTGTCGCGCAGGCCCTGGTGGCGTCCGGCGTCGGGACCCTGCTGTTGCAGGACGGCTCGGCCGTTGGCCCGGCGGACATCGGACCCGGCGCCTTCCGGCTGGCGGATATCGGCCTCAACCGGGCCGTCGCCGTTCGCCGCCATCTGCTCAACCTTGATCCCGGCTGCCAGCCACACATCGTGCGCTCCGAATACGACGGCGGCCAGACTTTCCAAACGCTGGACCTGGTGGTTTACGTGGGACAGGATGTGGTGGATCCGGCCGCGTCCGCCCAGCTGATGAGCCGGGACCAGCCGCACCTGATCGTGCTGCTGCGCGAGCAGGACGCTACCGTGGGCCCGCTGGTGATGCCCGGAGTGAGTGCCTGTGCGGAGTGCGTGGAACGGCACCGC
>JBBRKU010000037.1:0-9367 GCA_038231735.1 Actinomycetales bacterium
CAATGAAACTGCGGGGGATTCCGGCCGCCCGGCCCTGCGCGGGGCCGCCACCGTGGTTTCCGGCGGGCGCGGACTGGGTTCGAAGGAGAACTTCGCGCTCGTCGAGGAACTCGCCGACGCCCTGGGTGCGGCCGTCGGTGCGTCCCGTGCCGCCGTCGACGCCGGGTACGTTCCGCAGAGCTTCCAGGTCGGCCAAACCGGGGTCTCGGTTTCCCCGCAGCTGTATATCGCGCTGGGTATCTCCGGGGCTATCCAGCACCGGGCCGGCATGCAGACGGCTAAGACGATCGTGGCGGTCAATAGTGATGCGGACGCGCCGATCTTCGACGTTGCGGACTTTGGCGTGGTCGGCGACGTGTTCACCGTGGTGCCGCAGCTGATCGCAGCGATCAAAGAACGCAGCAGCTAAACTGCCGTCCGTTGCTTTTTGAGAGGAAATATCTGCAATGTCGATATCGACCAAACCGGCTCCGGCTTCACAGCGGAAGTGGATCAAGCCCGCACTGATCGCCGTGGCGGCCGTGGTGGTGCTCCTTGTCCTGGTGCTCCTGGCCAGGTGGCTGCGGACGCTGCCCGCCATCGCGTCCTTCATCACGGACTATCCCGGGCACTCGGAACTGCCCGCCGGTGCTCCGGTGGGACTGCCGGCGTGGCTGGGCTGGCAGCACTTCCTGAACATGTTCTTCCTGGTGCTGATCATCCGTTCAGGCTGGACGGTGCGCACCACAGCACGGCCAAAGGCGAACTGGACCCGGAACAACAAGGGCCTGATCAAAACGAAGAATCCGCCAAAGAAGATCAGCCTCGATCTGTGGTTCCACCTCAGTCTGGACGCGCTGTGGATGCTGAACGGGACCGTCTTCATCGTGCTGCTCTTCGCGACGGGACAGTGGATGCGGATCGTGCCCACCAACTGGAACGTGTTCCCGAACGCCCTCTCCACCGTCATCCAGTACGCCTCACTGAACTGGCCCACGGAGAACGGCTGGGTCAACTACAACGCCCTGCAGCTGCTCTCCTACTTCGTGATCGTCTTCATTGCCGCTCCACTGGCGATCATCACCGGTTTGCGGATGTCCGGGGCATGGCCGAAGGACGCCGCGAAGCTAAACAGGATCTACCCCATCGAGGCAGCCAGGGCCGTCCACTTCCCGGTCATGCTGTTCTTCGTCCTGTTCGTGATTGTCCATGTGACCCTGGTGCTGGCCACTGGGGCGCTGAACAACCTCAACCACATGTACGCCAGCCGCAACGACGGCAGCTGGATCGGTTTCTGGATCTTCGCGGCGTCGCTGGTCGTCATGGTCGGCGTCTGGTTCCTCGCCAGGCCCCTGTTCCTGCGGCCCATTGCCTCCCTGACAGGAAAAGTCACCCGATGATCCGCAACCACCGTCTGCGGGAGCCCCGCAAATAGGCAAAACCCGACCCGCTCGCCGTTTCCGTCTGTCCGCTCGTTCCCCGTGGCGTGCACCGGAATCAATCCCCGCTCAGGGGCGTTAAATCCATTGTGCGCAGGGCGCGCAGGATTAGGAATGGGATGAGCAGGAAGATCGAAGTCGTGGAGGACGACGCCGGCATGGTCACGAGGTATAGCCGGCATACCAACGGTGGCGGGCTGGTGGCCCCGGGCGCCGCTGTGGATGAAAGTTCGTCTATCGGTGCAGCGACGTATGTCGAGGCGGGTGCCAGCGTCGGTCGCGGTTGCCGGATCGGCACAGGGAGCTGGGTCGACCGCGGGGCCCGGATTGGCGATCTGGCCGTCATCGGAGACGACGTTCATGTAGGTCCGGGGGCTGTGTTGGGCCACAAGGTCCGCGTGGGGGCCCACTCGCGCATCGGGGCTGGCGCGCGGATCGCCGACGGGACCCGGTTGCCGGGGGACACGCTGGTGCCCGACGGCGGATTCGTTGCGTCTCGCGGAAGGGCGTCCCGCGGCGCTTCTGTCAGGCGTCAGCCGGTCCGCCCCCAGCAGCGGAAGCTGGCGGCCTAAACCGACCCGACGACGGCCAGCCGCCCCAGGCAGCCATGTTGGTGGACCACAACGCCTGACACCGTCGGCGACTACCTCGCCAAAATAGGCGGGACTGACGGCCCCGAGGTGCACAATGAGGCGCCGGGCCATCAAGCGTCGGGGCCTGGCATGAAGTGATTGTGCAGCTCGTAGTAGGTGACCTTCGGCGGCTCGGTAATTCCTGCCTTCATACTGAAGGGGCCGATCTGCTCCTTCGCAAACGCGTCGTAGAGCTCGCGGGACTTCCAGATGTCGGTGATCAGCATCCCGGTGTCGGTCGCCGCGACCCAGTGCGACAGTGAGCCGGCCGGCCCTGGCCCGCCCGGGGTGAGGCCCATCATTGTGATGACCTCATCGTATTGCGCTGTGGTGGCGCCGTTGAATTCCATGGTGACTGCAACTGGCATTTCCTGCTCCTGACACCCGGCAGGCCGACAGATCGTGGCCCGCTAATGAACCGATACGGTCCTGTGTACGCCCACCACGGTTGTTCGTCAACACCGCCGGGTTTGTCGCCGTCCTGGTCCCTATAGTGCCAGCAAGTACATGCTTGCACTTTGAGCGACACCATCCCATGATGGAGCCGTGACGCCACCAGGTGAGACTGCCGACCGGATCGTGACCGCGTTCCTGGAGCTGGCCGGGAAGCACGGCTACGCGGAGACCACCACCCGTGCCATCGCACAGGCGGCGGGGGTCAACGAGGTGACGGTCTTCCGCCAGTTCAAGGACAAGGACTCACTGGCGCGTACCGCCGTTGAAAGGTTCCACCCGGGCGCGGCGATCACCGGCTACACGCTTGACTTCGGCGTCGGCGCGAAAGCCGAGGCAATGGAAGGGGTGCTCAACGTCCTCCGATTTCTGCGCGACACGCTGTGGGAGCGGGCGGCGTTCTTCCGCTTCAACATCACCGAGGGGTTCCGGCGCCGCGAGATCGCAAGCCTGATGGCGGACGCTCCCGAGCTGGCCCGCGACCTCATCCGACGGGCGCTGGAGAGGGCCAAACCGCGGCTGCGGTCCGAGGTGGACGTCCCCACCACGGCCCTGATGCTGCAGGGCCTGATCGCGATGCCGATGATATTCCGCGTCTCCGGCGTCGGCGAGACGACGCTCGCCGAGTCGGACCGCATGCTGGCGGCGAGCCTGCGCCCGTTGTTCCGGGAGGAAACGGCATGACCGAGGCGGCCATCGAGCTCACTGGCGTAACCAAACGATTCGGTTCCTTCACCGCCGTCGACGATCTCAGCCTGCGGGTCGAGCGCGGGGAGATCTTCGGCCTGCTCGGGCCCAATGGGTCGGGCAAGACGACTACCATCAACATGATCAGCGGCCTGAGCCGCCCGACCTCCGGCGGGGTGAGGGTCCTTGGCATCGACATGCTGGCGGATCCGCGCAGGATCCGACGCTCGCTGGGGACGGTGCCGCAGGAAAACGCGCTATACGAAGAGCTCACGGCGGAGGCCAACCTCCGGTTTCACGCCGACCTCTTCGACGTGCCAAGGCCGGGCCTCGAAAAGCGGATCACCTCGCTGCTGGAGCTGGCGCAGCTGGAGGACCGCAGGAAGAGCCGCGTCTCCGCCTTCTCCGGCGGCATGAAACGACGGCTGGCTCTGGTCCGGGCGCTGCTCCACGACCCCGAGCTGCTCTACTTCGACGAGCCCGCCTTAGGGGTCGACGTGCAGAGCCGGCGCGCGCTCTGGGACCGGATCCTTGAGCTCAAGGAGCGCGGCAAAACGGTGCTCATCACCACCAACTACCTCGAGGAGGCGAACGTCCTCTGCGACCGGCTGGCCATCATCGATCGCGGGCGGCTGGTGGCGCTCGACTCGCCGTCCAACCTGCGCCGCAGCTTCGGGGACACCGTGCTGGAGATGCGCACTCGGCCGGCGCCCGGGGAGGCATCGTGCGGAAGGTACGCGCGCTGCCCGGCGTGGTCTCCGCCATCGCGTCCGACGGTTCGCTGAAGGTCACTGTGGAGGGCGGCGCCGACGTCACCGGCAAGGTCGTGACGGCGGTGGTCGGATCCACGAGCCTCGAGGAGATCCACAGCCGCGAGCCGAGCCTGGACGAGGTCTTCCTGAGCCTGACTGGCAAGGAGCTCCGGGAATGAGCCTCCGCCACGACCTGCGCGTGGTCCGGGCGGTGGCGGCGGCGGACATCCGCCTCACCCTCCGGGAGCCGCTCTTCGCGATCATTGGCGTCGTCATCCCCATCAACTTCCTGCTGCTCTTCCTTCTCTTCGCGATCAGCGGGGGCCAGGCGCCGATAGCGGTGGTGATGAATGACCGGGGACCGCTGGCCGAACAATTCGTTCAGGCCATGAACGGCTCGCATTCATTCATCATCCACACCGCCTCCTCAGCCGACGCGGAGCGCGAGATCCGGGCCGGCAGCATCGTCGCCGTAGTGACGGTGCCGCAGGACTTCGATGCCGCGCTGAGCGCCAGGACACGAGTCGACATCCCGGTTGAGCTCAACAACCTCAACGTCGACTTCACCAACGACATCCGGCGGGCGGTGCCACTCTCGATAACATCCTTCTACGCCGACGCGCTCCCCGAACAGGTCGTCGTGAGTGCGGTCGAGTCCGATGTCCAGGCACACGACACCGGCTACATCCCCTACCTTGCCGTCAGCATCGTCGTGGCCGGTCTGATGCTCGCCTCGCTCTTGCAGGGCAGTGTCAACGCCGCGCGGGACTACGAGCTGGGAACCATCAAGGAGCTGGCACTGGCGCCCGTGAGCCGGCTTGCGGTCGGGCTGGGCAAAATGCTCGGCTCGGCCGCGCTCACGGCCGCGTCGGCACTGTTGGTGCTGGGTGTCGTGATCCTGCTGATCGGGGTGCAGCCGCTCCACCCCATCGAGGTCATCGGGTTTGGCCTGCTGATGATCGCAGCCTTCCTTGCCCTCGGCGTGCTCGCCGGGACGCTGGTCCGACGACGGCAGCAGGCGATAGTGCTATCCGTCGCCAGCGTCCTGCCCCTGTTCTTTTTGAGCGGGCCGTTCGGGCCTGCGAACTGGCTGGGCGCGGTTCCCGGCGCAATCGCCCTTGTGTCACCGCTGACCTATGCGATCGCGGCCTTCCAGCATGCCTTCCACGGTTACCAGACGGCCACCCAGAACCTGGTCGTAGACACGATCGTGCTCGCCGGGTTCACGCTGGGGACGGTAGCACTCACGGCGTGTCTGTTCGGCCGGAGGGGGACCGCGCACTGATGGGAGCGCTCCGGGCGGGGCTTGCGATCGCGGCCAAGGACATACTGACATGGGCGCGCACACCGTCGGCGATCGCGGTCAGCCTGCTGCCGCCGATCGCATTCTTGCTGATTATCTTCGTCCTGGCCGGGGCAACCGGACGCAACCCTGTGGCGCTGGTTGTCGAGGACAGCGGGCCGCAGGCGCAGCGACTCGTGTCGATGCTCCAGGACTCGGATGCCTTCCGCGTCCAGCGGGCATCCCCGGGTGAGGCCGCGCACCTGCTGGACTCGCTACAGGTCCCCGCCGTCATCACCATCCCCGCTTCCTTCGACGACGACTACCTGGCGCACCGGCCGGACCCGGTACCGATCCGGATCAACAATCTGAACCTGGACTTCACCAACGACCTGCGCCGCTCTCTGCCAGCGGCGATCACCCGGTTTTACGCGAGCCAGCCAGACAATCCGATCATGGTAGGCGTCGCCGAGTCGGATCTGAGGGCCCACGACGTCGATCTGGTGCAGTTCGAGCTGGTGCCCATCCTGGTGCTGCTGCTCACGCTCATGGGCGTTGTCAACGGCGGGCTGGCCACTGCCCGGGAGTTCGAGGACCTGACGATCAAGGCGCTGCTGCTCTCGCCGATCGGCCGCGGGACGCTGATCGCCGGCAAGATCCTGGCGTGCTGGGTTACGACGATGCTCGTGGCGGCGGTGGTGTTGGTCCTGTCGGCGGTCTCCGGCATTCTGCGGCCGGCGGGGTGGTACTGGCTGCCCGCCCTGACGGTGATCGGGCTGATCGCACTGGCGGCGGCCGGTTTTGGGGCCGCGCTTGGAGGCGCCTTGCGCCGGTTCTCAGCAGTGTCGGCGGCCGGAATCAACGTGGCGATCTACCTGTTCTTCCTGAGCGGGGGAATCAGCGTGGCGGCGTTCTTGCCGGGGTGGATTCAGACCATAGCGCACTTCACCCCGACCTTTTACGGGGTGGACGCGCTGGAGGCGGCGATCTTCTACCAGTCGACCAACAACCTGGGCCGAGACCTGGCGGTGCTGCTGGTGAGCGCCGCCGGCGGGCTCGTTTTGGGCATCATTTCGCTGCGGCGGCGGATAGTCGCCTTGTCGTCTCTGTTTGTCCTGAAGCGGATGTCGCCCAGAATGGGTCCATGAAGACGATTACGTTGCCGAACACGAACCTGGAAACCTCGAACATCATCCTGGGGCTGATGAGGATCACGCCGCTCACTGACGACGACATCCGATCCTTGGTGGGAGCTTCCCGAGACGCGGGCATCAACTTCTTCGATCACGCCGACGTCTACGGCGGCCAGCCCCACGAATGCGAGAGGCGCTTCGGCGACGCGGTGACATTCTCGGCCGAGGAGCGGGCGGCCATCACGATCCAGTCGAAAGTCGGGATCCGATCGGGCTTCTGGGACTTCTCGAAGGAGCACATCCTGCGTTCCGTCGACGAATCGCTTGCTGCGTTGAGGACCGACTATCTCGATGTCCTGCTGCTGCACCGACCCGATGCCCTCGTCGAACCCGACGAGGTCGCTGAGGCCTTCGAAATCCTGCACAGTGCAGGGAAGGTGCTGAATTTCGGCGTCTCGAACCATACGCCTGGACAGGTGGAGCTTCTCAAGCGCTCGGTGAGCCAGCCGCTCATCGTGAATCAGGTCCAATTGAGCATCACCCATGCGCCTCTGATCGCCGCAGGAGTCTCTGCCAACATGGCCGGCCTGGACCAGTCCATTGACCGGGACAATGGCATCCTTGACTACTGCCGGCTCAACGGGATCACGCTGCAGGCGTGGTCGCCGTTCCAGAAGGGTTTCTTCGACGGCGTCTTCCTTGGCGATCGAGAGAATTACGCCGACTTGAACGATGTGATCGATCAGCTCGCGCGAAGCTACGACGTTGCTCCTGCGGCCATCGCGGTGGCGTGGATCACTCGGCATCCCGCAAACATACAGGTGGTGCTCGGAACCACGAATATTGAGCACATGCAAGAGTCCGCGGCTGGTTCTGATGTCCCGCTCACCCGCCAGGAGTGGTACCGGCTATTCACCGCGGCCGGGCACATCCTGCCCTAGCGTACTGCGCACCTTGGTTTCCCGATGGAAGATTGACGGATGGACGCAGTCGACGCACTGAACGAAATCGCCTTCTGGCTCGAACGCGGGCTCGCTCCCACGTTTAAGGTGCAGGCTTTCCGCAACGCGGCCGGCGTCATCGCCC
This sequence comes from Actinomycetales bacterium, assembly GCA_038231735.1. Lineage (GTDB taxonomy): Bacteria > Actinomycetota > Actinomycetes > Actinomycetales > Micrococcaceae > Arthrobacter_M. The sequence goes on from JBBRKU010000037.1 coordinate 7,444, forward strand.
CGCTGGGGCGCAGCGAGCTGGGGGAGCGCATCCGGGACGGCCGGCTGCAAAGGATGAAGGGGATCGGCGGCAGGACATTCGAGGTCATCAGCCAGGCCGTCGACGGCGTGGTCCCCGACTACCTTGAGCGGCTGCGAAGCAGCGGCGCCCAGCCTCTCGCTGACGGCGGCCAGCAATTGCATGCGGCTCTCCGCGGCGACCTGCACAGCCACAGCAGCTGGTCGGACGGCGGTTCTTCGATTGAGCTCATGGTTGGCGCCGCCCGAATGTTGGGCCGCCAGTACCTGGCCCTCACCGATCACTCCCCAAACCTCAAAATCGCCAACGGGCTCAGCGCCGAGCGGCTAAGTGCCCAGCTTGCGGTGGTGGAGGGAATCAACGACGGCGCCACGGACTTCCGGGTGCTGGCGGGTATTGAGGTCGACATCCTTGAGAGCGGAGATTTGGATCAGTCCCCGGAGATGCTGGACAGGTTGGATGTGGTGGTCGCCAGCGTGCATTCGAAGCTACGCTCCGATAAGCAGACCATGACGCGCAGAATGCTGGCCACCATCAGCGACCCGCACACCAGCGTGCTGGGCCACTGCACCGGACGTCTCGTTCAGGGATCCAGGGGGACGCGGCCCGAGTCGGAGTTCGACGCGGAGCTGGTGTTCGCAGCGTGCGCAGAGTTCGACGTCGCCGTCGAAATCAATTCCAGGCCGGAGCGCCAGGACCCGCCGGACGACCTCATCCAGCTGGCCCTCGACGCCGGCTGCCTGTTCAGCATTGACAGCGACGCGCACGCGCCCGGCCAACTCGACTTTATCCAGTACGGTGCCGAGCGCGCGGCGCTGAACAACGTGCCGGAGGAGCGGATCATCACGACCTGGCCGCTGGAACGCTTGTTGGACTGGATCGGCTCCGGACGCTGAGGACGGTTCCCACTTGCCTTGGCCCTGGGCTGCTGGACGAAGAACCGGTGGCCGCCTGAAGAACTTCAAAGGGGAGGCTCTAACCAATCACCACCTTGAAGCGTGCATCCACACCTTTGACCAGGCTCTCGCCGGTGTATCCAGGGGCGATGCCGCCGTCGGCCTTGTCTGCAGTGTCCCCGTTCCCACCGACAAAGTCGCCGCCGCGCACCGGAGTATCGGCGTGCCGGCGCAAACATTGAGACTATGGCACGCCATTCGAGACATGTTGGCGCCTGTGACTTTTTGCCGTGGATGGCGGTTTTTGTGATCCGGGTCCCGCGGTTCCGGTGCCGCGTAAGCTGGGAAGTGCGCAGATAGTTTCGTGGTGTGCCTGGGTTGGACGGTTTCATGGCGATCTACGGAACGTTGCGCCTTGGAGGAGAATATGTCGAATTTCTCAGCTTCAGCCGGGCGGCCGGGCCCAGTGACAAAACTTCCGCGCGCGGCCATCACCGCGTACGTGGCCAGCCTGGCTGGCACCTCGCTCGAATACTATGACTTCGCCATCTATTCGGTGGCCGCCGCGTTGGTGTTCCCGAAGATCTTCTTCCCCGAAACCGACCCGCTCACGGGCACCCTGTTGTCCTTCTCCACCTACGCGGTGGGTTATCTGGCCCGTCCCGTTGGCGGGGTGATTTTCGGCCGCCTCGGTGACCGGATCGGACGCAAACGGGTTCTGGTGACCACGTTGCTGCTTATCGGGATCGCCACCGTCGTGATTGGTCTGCTCCCCGGCTACGCCACCCTCGGAGTCACCTCCGCCGTCGTGCTGGTGCTGTTGCGCTTCGCCCAGGGCGTCGGGGTCGGCGGGGAATGGGGCGGTGCTGTTCTGCTCTCCAGCGAGTACGCGGACCCTAAGCGCAAGGGCTTCTGGTCCTCGGCGGCCCAGATCGGTCCACCGGCGGGCACCCTGCTGGCCAACGGCACCCTGGCCTTACTCTCGGCCACCCTGAGCAATGAGGCCTTCC
>JBBRKU010000038.1:0-9362 GCA_038231735.1 Actinomycetales bacterium
TCAGCGGATGCTGCGGGTCTTAGACGGGTCGCCGCCCGCCAGGTACGGGGCCCGCAGCGCGGCGGACCGCCGTCGTCGTCCGCATCGCAGGGACGGATCGCGGCCTACCTCTCCGGCGGTACGGAACCGCCCACCCTCCCCCTCCTGGCCGCGCTGGTTGAGCAGGGTCATGAGGTTCTGGTCCCAGTCTGCGAGGCCGGCTTCCGGCTGCAGTGGGTGCGCTGGATGCCCGGGATCGAGCTGGTCCGCAGCCACTGGGCGCCGGTGGATGAGCCCGTGGGCAAACGCCTGCCGGTGGCGGTCATGGAGGGGGTGTCCGGAATCCTGTTGCCCGCCCTCGCCGTGGATGTGGCAGGCAACAGGCTGGGCAAGGGCGGCGGCTACTACGACCGGTTCCTGGCCACGCTGGACGGGCTGGCGCACCGGCCGGTGACGGCCGCCGTCGTCTTTGAGCACGAGCTGCTGCCCGCGGGCCGGATTGGATTCGATGAGCTGGACGCCCCGGTCGATGGAGTCCTGACGCCGGAACGGTACTTGGCCGCGGCCAACCGGGCGTAGGACACGGGTTCGGGCGGTGGCGGCGCGGGGCCGGCCTGACGTAGACACGGGGCCACGGGCGGTCCAGTGGAGGTGCTAGAATTAGCACTCGGGTCCTCCGACTGCTAATCTTTGCGATGGCGGCCATGGCCCAGACGCGTGTTTTCAGGAGGAAAATCAGTGCCAACCTACGCCTACGCTTGCAAAGACTGCGGCCATGCCTTCGACGTTCAGCAGTCGTTCACTGACAGTACGCTGACCGTCTGCCCCGAGTGCGAGGGCGCGCTGCGGAAGAAGTTCAATTCCGTCGGCGTCGTCTTCAAGGGCTCCGGGTTCTACCGCACGGACTCCCGTGCCGGCAAGGGCAGCACGGTAGCTGCCGAAACCAAGGATTCATCCTCCTCGGGCAAGGAATCGTCCGCCTCGGGCAAGCCTGTCCTCGCACCCGCCACCGCCGGTGCCAGCTCGGGTGGATCGTCGTCGTCTTCATCCGCATCTGGGTCCAAGTCCGGCTCCGCGTCTTCGTCGGGGTCCGCCTCTTCTTCCGCAGCCGCCAGCTAGCTTTCCGTCGGGCTCCCCCGTAGCCGTTTCAACAGCTGCCGTTGCTCCTCCACAGGTTGGTGGAAAGGCTGGGGTCCCACATAGGGCGACGGGACTCTGGCCTAGCCGCACACCAAGGCCGTAGCGTCGGTCCATGAAGCGTTTCGGTAAGCCATCCGCCCGGCCGGTTCCTGGCAGCTATGCCGCGGCCATCCCGCCGCCATCGCTCCGGCACCGCCTACGCCGGCTGATCGGCCGCCGCCGCAGATTATTGGCGGCCCTGCTGTTCTGCGCTGCCGCCTCCCTCGCCGTCGAGCAACTGACGCCCGCGCCGTTGGCCATGGCAACCGTTATGGTCGCAGCCCGGGATCTGGCCTCCGGCACCACTTTGCTCGCCGGGGATCTGGCCGCGCAAAAGCTGCCCCAATCCGCCGTTCCCGCCACGGCCTTCACCTCAACTGCGGGCACCGCGGGGCAACAGCTGGCCGGTCCGCTGCGTAAGGGACAGGTGCTGACGGATACCTCCCTGATGGGACCGGGCATGCTGGTGGGCGCACCGCCGGGCACCCAAGCGGTTCCGGTCAGATTGGCCGATCCGGCCACGGTGCAGCTGGTCAATCCGGGCCAGCTGGTCACGGTGGTGCTCAGCAGAGGCAATGGACTTGAGCAATCCGCGAGCAACGAGGTCCTCGCCACGGCCGTTCCGGTGCTTTGGAAACCGGTCAAGGCCACCCAGGGCGCGGGGCTGCTTCCCGCCAGGGATACCGATGGGCTGGTCGTGGTGGCGGCCAGCAAGGATGACGCAGTCAAGCTGGCTGGCGCTTCCGCACGGGGAAAGGTCTTCCTGGTGCTGATCAACGCCCCTTAGGGATCGATGTCCCGGCAGGTACCGGACCAGTCGGCGCAAGCAAGGTGGGTGGCCGCCCCCAGCAGGTACGGGTCAGCCCCAGTGCGGGGGCTTCTGCGCCTTCAGGTAGTCGTCATAACCTTCGTCGGGCCGGTCGCCCCACGTCTGCGGCTCGTCCTTGGGCGCTACGGCGGGCAGGGCGTCGTCCGGGCTGTGCGCGGTTGCTGAGGTAGTCTGACGGGATTCTTCGCTCATATCCGATTCTCGTGTCTGGGGTTGTGGTTCTTCTGCTGCCGGGCCGCCGTCGTACTCAAGCGCTGGGTTGCCCTTGAGGGAATAATCCGCTCCCGGCGTTCGGTGCACAGAACTGCCTCCGCTACCGAAGGCACGCCGCTCCGAGACCGGTCGTGACGCGGTATCGCCGTCGGTTCCGGCCTGATCCTGGCTTGCCTGATCCTGGCTTGCCTGGTGCTGGCCGGCCTGATCCTGGCCGGCCTGATCCGTCCGTGCGCCGCCCGCCTGACCGTTTGAATCGTCGCCGGACGCGGCCGGATTTCCCAGCAGCGAGGGCACCCAGCCGTCGGCCAGCGCCGGAGACCATCCCAGATAGCTGCCGATCTGATCGGCACAGGAGGATGGATCGGTGAATACTTCGATGGTCCACAACGGCACGTAGCGCCAGCCGAGTTTCTCGAGCAGCTGGGGCCGCAGCCGGCTCCGCTCCCGGACACTCATGGTGCGGTACTTCTCGGTTCCGTCGGACTCGACCGCCACGGGGGTCGGGATCTCGTCGTCGTGCTTGCCAAGGTTCTGCAGCGGATCCGCGGCGGCGACGATGTCGATCACGCCGTCGTAGTTGTGCCAGACGCGCGCCCCGCGGGCACGCAACCGGTCCGCCAGGTCGGCAACCAGCGGGTCCTCGCCCAGGGCCTGCTCGCTGGCGGCGGCCCGGGACGAGGTGGTGCCCAGCAGGGAGTTGCCGGCCAGTTCGCGGTCAAGCAGCTCGTAGAAGTCGCGGGCGCCGTAGTTCAGGCGGTCCGGGTCCAGGTCCTCGGGCCGGAAGCAGGTGATGATGTGCAGGTGATCGCGGGCCCGGGTCATGGCCAGGGCAAACTTTGCCCGGCCGTCGGGGTCGGAGAGCGGCCCGAAGTTGTGCAGAGCCCGGCCGTGCGGGGTGCGTCCATAGCCCAAGGAGAAAATGACGCGGTCGCGGACCAGGCCCGCGGCGCGGTCAACGTCCACTACTCGGAAGGACTCGGGTCCCGAGTTGAAGAAGTCTGCGAGCAGCGGATGGTTGGGCATCTGCATCCGGATGGCCTGTGCAACGCGGGCCGCGTGCCGCTCGCTGGCGGTAATCACGGCCAGGGACGAACGCGGATGGACGCGGGCGTGTTCGAAGACCAGATCCACGGCGCGATTGACCTCGGCCACAACGGATTCCACGCCGTCCGTACCGGTGCCGGGAAGCCCGGTGCCGTCGGGAAGGTAGTCGACCACCAGGCACCGGTCCAGCCCGGTGACGGTGTGCCCGTCGGGCATTCGTTCCAGCTGTTCGTCGTAGAAGCTCTTGCTCAGCTGGAGGACGAGTTCCTCATCCACCGCCCGGTAGGATACGGTCAGCCGGCGGCGCGGCAGCACCTTGGCCAGCGCGTTGAAAGCACTCTGCAGCGGTTGGCGATGCTCTTCGCCACGGGCCACCCGCTCCACGGATACAGAGAATGCCTGCGGGGAAGCGGTTTGCTCATCGCCGAACGCGATCACCTGGTCCGCGCGTGCCAGGGCGGGAAGGGCCGCCTGCAGCGAGGTGGACTCCGCGTCCAGGATGACGACGGCATCAAAGCGGTGGGCGGCGGGCACGACGGCGGGCAGCACCAGCGGGCTCGACGTCCAGACGGGCACCAGATTGGCCAGCAGATCCGGTGCCTGCGCGATCAGGGACTCCAGCGTAACCCGGCCATCCTTGAGCAGGTTACGCAGCAGTTCAGCCTGCCGGTTGCGGCCGGAGACGGCGGCGTTCCACTGCCGCGCCAGCTCCCAGCGCAGCCGGGCACTGCCGCTGGAGACGTGGGCCTGGTCCGCGAGACGGTACTCGGCCTCAAGCTGGCGCAGGCTCTCGCCGTCGGACATGGCCAGATAATCGTCGCCGCTGATCATGGCTTCCAGGGCGGACTGCCACCAGGCCAGTTCCAGTTCGGTCCGGGTCTCCGCCGGTCCTACCTCGCGTTCGGCCAGGTCATCCAGCAGGTCACCCAGACCGTGCTCGCGCATGCTTTCCAGCAGCAGGGTCCGCTCCGGAAGGGTTTCCAGCGTCTGCCTGTCCGCTACCAGGGAGCGAAGGCGCCGGATCAGGGCGTCGTTGTCCATCCGTTCCAGGCCACCACCCTCGGCCGTGCGCTCCAGGGCGACGCCGAGTTTGGCCAGCTCGCCGTCCACGTCGTGGTAGCTCGAGCGCAGGTCGGCGAGACCCGAGGGCACCGCAGGATGGCGCTGGGTGGTGGCGTAGTCGGCCCAGAGGCTGCGCTGCTGTTGCACCAGCACCAGCGACGTGTGCAGGTCCGCGATATGGACGCCCGGACGGATGTATTCCTTGGCCACCCGGCGCAGGCGCGAGCGCTGCATGGATGCCATGTCCACGTTGCGTTCCCGGCGCCAGGCGGAGCTGGCCGTGGCGGAGATCAGGTCCGTCACCGGCCGGTCAAAAATGTCCGGGGTGAACTTGTCCAGGCTTTCCCGGACGGCCACCAGCAGCTCCAGCTGTTCGCCCCATTGTGTAAGGGTGCTGCCGTGCCGGATTTCCGCAAAGTCGGAAACTTCCGTCATCCGGGCCCGGAAGGCGGGCAGCCGCTCCAGCAGGTCGGAGGCCAGGGCATGGGCCTCTTCGGTTTCTTTACGGGTGACCAGACGGGCGCCATGCCAGGCACTGGTCGTCGCGGACTTGCTGAAACCGCCCAACTCGGCCGCGCGGCGCAACCGGCCGGCCAGTTCATTGCGGTCCTTGATGCTGTCCAACACGCTGCGCTTGAGGCGGACTGTGGTGGACGGTGCCGGATGGATGGACGTCAGCTCGGCCAGCGATTGCATGGCCTGGTATGGCGAGCAGCCCCAGCGCTGGCGCACGTTGTGCAAGGAGGCGACGTGGTCCATGAGCTGGTGCCGGTGTTCAGTGAGGGTCCGGTGGAGATTGTCCAGTTTGGGCGCCGTGGCGTTTTCGTTCCTGACGATGGCCCGGACCAGCTGCGCCTTGACCTGTTGGGGGCCGGTCTGGGCGCTGAGCTGCAGCAGTATGGAGTCCAGCCCAAGCCCGGTGAAGCGCTGGGCCAGCTCGTTCAGGGTCGCGCGTCGCTCCCCCACCACCAGCACCCGCTTGCCGTCATAGACCAGCGCGGAGATGGCGTTAAGTGCGGTCTGGGTTTGGCCGGTCCCCGGCGGGGTGGAGACCACCAGGGAGTCCCCCGCCCGCACCATGTCGATCACGTACTGCTGCTGGGCGTCGGCGTCGAGCACCAGCAATTCGTCCTGCGGCGCCCGCGTGTCCAGCGTCGCAAAGCGGCCGGGTTCAGGCTCCTGCGGGGCGGGAGCATCGTCGTCGAGCGCAGCGCGGCTCAGCGCCTCGATCAACTCATTTCCGGACAGCAGTGCCGGATCCCTCAGGTTTTCGGACAGATCGGCGAAGGTGGAGACCAGCAGGTGATGCTCCACCTGGGCGCCGCGGATGGGCTGCAGCAGCCCGCGCAGGCGCTCCAGCACGGGCAACGGGTCAAAGCGGGCCGTGCTGTAGGCCAGCCGCGCCAGGGCCTGTGGGTCGAACGTTATGCCGTGGGCCTTGCGCAGATTGCGTACCAGTGCCGGGTTGATGCGTGCCTGCTCGGTGAGCTGCAGCTCGTAGTCTTCCTGGCCGGGACGCGCGGTGAGCACGACGGCGGTCAGCAGCACCGGGGCGGAGACATGGCGCGGGGTGGCACCGGGGCCGTTGGTCCAACCGGCGGTGCCGGCCGCCAGGTAGCCGACGTCGATTCCCCGGTCCGAGCCGAGTTCGAAAACCTTGGCGCGCAAAGTGCGGGCGGCGCGGACGGCAACGGCGTACTGGCCGGTGTCACGGATCAGGGTGGACAGCCGCGTCCGGCGGCCAGTCAGCAGCTGGGCAAGTCCTGATGGATGGGCATGGGTCAGATCGATGCAGCCCTCAGGCGTCTTGGTGAACGCCAGGAGTGTGTCCGGGCCCGAGTACGGACCCAGCCCCTGAAGCCACGCCGTGAGCCCTCCGGAGCTCTCCTCGTGGCTGACTTGTTCGGACACTTTTGCCTTCTTCTCTGCGCTTGCGCGTGACGATCTTGACCATACCGGCATGCCTTCGAGGCTATCCCTGTTGGCTGATTTTGGCGGCCGCGGCACACTGGGAGCGGGCAAAATTCGCCTCAGGGACGGCATTTTCCGCTCGGCCCCCATCCCGGATGCCAACTACTCCCATTCGATGGTTCCCGGCGGCTTGCTGGTGACGTCGAGCACGACCCGGTTGACGCCGTCGACCTCGTTCGTGATCCGGTTGGAAATCCGGGCCAGCAGGTCGTAGGGCAGCCTGGACCAGTCGGCGGTCATGGCGTCCTCGCTGGAGACCGGGCGGAGCACAATTGGATGCCCGTAGGTCCGGCCGTCGCCCTGCACGCCGACGCTGCGCACGTCCGCCAGCAGCACTACCGGCATCTGCCACACCTGGCCGTCCAAGCCGGCGGCGGTGAGCTCCGCCCGGGCTATCGCATCCGCCTTACGCAGCAGTTCCAGGCGTTCGTGGGTGATCTCGCCGACGATCCGGATGCCGAGGCCGGGGCCGGGGAACGGCTGGCGTCCCACGATTTCCTGTGGAAGGCCAAGTTGCGCGCCCACCGCCCGCACCTCGTCCTTAAAGAGGGCCCGCAGCGGCTCGACAAGCTCAAACTGCAGGTCCTCCGGCAGGCCCCCCACATTGTGGTGGCTCTTGATGTTCGCCGCGCCCTCGCCGCCGCCGGACTCCACGACGTCCGGGTAGAGGGTGCCCTGGACCAGGAACTTGATCTGCCGGCCGTCGGATCCTGCCTCGGCAATGAGCGCGCGCTCGGCTTCCTCGAAAGCGCGGATGAATTCGCGGCCGATGACCTTGCGCTTGGTTTCCGGGTCGGAGACGCCTGCGAGGGCGCTCATGAACCGGTCCGTTTCCTTGGCGACATAGAGTTTGACGCCCGTGGCAGCCACGAAATCGCGCTCCACCTGCTCCGCCTCGCCCTCACGCAGCAGGCCGTGGTCAACGAAGACGCAGGTCAGCTGGTCGCCGACGGCGCGCTGCACCAGGGCGGCGGCGACGGCGGAATCCACACCGCCGGAAAGGCCGCAGATAACCCGGGAGTCGCCGATCTGCTCGCGGATCCGCTCCACCTGCTCTTCGACAATGTTGCCGGTGGTCCAGTTGGGCTCCAGCTTGGCGCCGTTGAAGAGGAAGTTTTCCAGCACCTTCTGCCCGTAGTCCGAATGCTTCACCTCCGGGTGCCACTGGACACCGTAGAGACCCTTGGCCTCGTTGGCGAAGGCCGCCACCGGGGCGCCCGCCGTACTGGCCAGCACCTCGAATCCCTCCGGAGCCTGATGGACACTATCGCCGTGGCTCATCCAGGCGTTCTGGTGGTTGGGGACATCCGTCAAAATGGAGCGGCCCACCCCGATCGTGGTGACATCCGTGGAACCGTACTCGCGCAGCCCGGTCTGGGCGACCGTGCCACCCAGCGCCGAGGCCATGGCCTGGAATCCGTAGCAGATACCAAAAACCGGGATCCCTGCCTCGAAGAGATCCGGGCCCACTGAGGGCGCGCCGTCGGCGTACACGCTGGACGGGCCGCCGGAAAGAATGATGGCGGCAGGGTTCTTGGCCAGCAGCTGCTCGGTAGTCAATGTATGCGGGACGACTTCGGAGTACACGTTGGCTTCGCGAACCCGGCGGGCGATCAGTTGGGCGTACTGGGCGCCGTAATCAACAACGAGGACGGGCTTGTGCAAAGTCTGGGCCAGAGCGGGGGTAGTCACCGTTCAATCTTAACCCAAGCAGCGGGGCCGCCCCAACCTGCCGGAACCGCCTAAACCCTCCGGCCTAGTACTGGCCTAGTACCGCTTGGACGCCTGCGGGTTGGCAACCAGCTCGCCCGCGACTTCCTTGTGGATCCGGCCCTCCACGATGAAGGACAGGAACGGGATGACCCCGCCGAGGGCGATCACGATGAACTTGCGGAATGGCCAGCGCATCAGGGACCAGAGCCGGAAATCGGAGATCAGGTAGACCACATACATCCAGCCGTGCACAATCAGCACCGCGGTGGAGACGTTGAAGCCGCCGGTCACGCCGTAGCCGCCCTCCTGGGCAGCGACCAAGCCGAACCCGTGCGCGGCGCCGGTGGCGGCTTCCGTTCCGCCGGCCATCAGCACCGAGCCGAATACGTACCGGACCACCAGCTCGGCGCACAGCAGCAGCAGCATGGAACCGGTCAGGTACGCCATGACCTTGTAGAACCCCGCTGCGGACCGGATCTGCGCCATCGTGCCGCCGAAACGGCGCCTGGGCTGCTTGGTCGTATCTGTCACTTTGCTACCTCACTGGAACTGGATGTCCTGGAAGCGTCGTCGACGCCTTGGTGGTCTGCCTGCACGCCGGCCTCCGGGCCGCCCGCGGCGTCAAGCTCGGCTTCCTGGCGCCGGCGCAGATCGTCGGCCACCAGGCGCCACCACAGGAACACCGCGAAACCGGCGAAGACGACCCATTCAACCGCGTAGAAAATGTTCAGCCAGTTGATCTGGTTGCCCGGAGCCTGCGCCGTGACCGTAATGTGCTTGAGCGGTCCGGAAACCGCGGCGGCCCCCACATCGGTGGCGCCGGCCAGCTCGCTATTGGAGATGACGAAGGCCGGGTAACTGGTGACCTTCCAGATGTTGATCAGTTGCGCCGTCGAGAGCGCGGCAACCTGGCCGTCCGGCACGTTCGGTTTCGGATCCGGGGCCACAGAGGGGATCAGCCGGCCCTTGAGGGTCAGCTGGCCCGACGGCGGTGCGGTGGCCTCCGCCGGATCGGCCAGCCAGCCGCGGGCCACCGGGATGACGGTCATGGGTGAGGCTGCGGCGCCCTTGAGCACCGGAGCACCGTCGACGACGAAGGCGGTCACCACCCAGACTCCGGCGGTGCCATCCTGCAGCCGGTTCTGGACAATGACCTGCTTGGAGGGGTCGAAATGGCCATTGGCGGTAATGAGCTGGTCCTCCGCGGCGGAATGCATCGGCTCGCCGGGCTTCACTACCGACGCCAGCGGTTTGACCGATTCCGTGACCACGGGTTGCGATGTATCCGTCTGGGTGGAGCGGGAAAACTGCCATTGGCTGAGCAGCACAAAAACACCGGAGACTGCGAGCGCAAGGATCAGCGCGGCAA
>JBBRKU010000039.1:0-9357 GCA_038231735.1 Actinomycetales bacterium
GAGCGAAAGCGGAAGCGGAAGCGGAGGTGCTGGCTTTGCCCGCGCCCGCCAGCAGAATATCGATCAGCTGGATCGCGCCCTGTTTGTCCAGCGGGTTGTTCTTGTTGCCGCACTTGGGGGACTGGACGCAGGACGGGCAGCCGGTTTCGCATTCACAGGCGGCAATCGCATCCCGGGTTGCCCTGAGCCAGATCCGGGCCGCCTCGAAGCCGCGCTCTGCGAAGCCGGCACCACCGGGGTGCCCGTCGTAGACAAAGATGGTCGGTTGTCCGGTGTCCGCGTGGATGGCCGTGGAAACTCCGCCGACGTCCCAGCGGTCGCTTGATGCCACAAGCGGCAGCAGGCCGATGGCCGCGTGTTCGGCGGCATGCAGGGCGCCCGGAAACTGCGGTTCCACCAGCCCGCCGGCAAGAAGGGTGGCATTGTCCAACGTGAACCAGACGGCTTTCGTGAACAGGTCCCGGGCACCCAGGTCCAGCGGTTCCTCGCCCAACACCTCGTTCGAGACAAACGCCTTGCGCTGGAAGGACACCACTTGTGTCGTCACCTGCACTGCACCGAAATGGACTTCAACCGGTCCCCACACCTCGTGCCGCAGGGATTCGAGCACCTCGATCTGTGTCACGTCCCGGGCGGTCGTGTAGTAGTCCGGGTTGGACCGGCGGACCACAGCGCAGTGGTCCTGCTCATTGAGGTCCTCGACCAGGAACGTCTCGCCCTGGTGGACATAGATGGCACCGCGGTGAGCCTGATAGTGGGCCTGCGGGGAATCCATCGTCCCCAGCAGGGAGCCCGTGTCCGCCTCCACGATGCTGATCGGGCCGCCGCCATCGGCCCGCAGATTGACCATCCCGGCGGCACTCTGGGGATGTGTCCAGAACCAGCCGGCCGGGCGCCGCCTCAGGTATCCGTCCGCCACCAGTCGGTCCAGGAGTGCCGTCGTCGTCGGTCCAAAAAGCTCCACTTCTTCGGGGCTGAGCGGAAATTCCGCTGCTGCCGCGCACAGATGCGGACCGAGAACATAGGGGTTGGACGGATCAAAAACCGTTGCCTCGACCGGGACATCAAAAATCGCTTCCGGGTGGTGGACCAGGTAAGTGTCCAGGGGGTCGTCGCTGGCGATGAACGCAGCCACGGCGTCCTGGCCGGCCCGGCCTGCACGTCCGATCTGCTGAAACAGCGATGCCCTGGTTCCGGGCCAGCCGGCCACCAGCACCGCGTCCAGGCCGGAGATATCGATGCCCAATTCCAGGGCGGAGGTGCTGGAGACGCCCAGCAGCTCCCCCGAGCGCAGGGCCCGCTCCAGCGCGCGCCGCTCCTCCGGAAGGTACCCGGAACGGTAGGCGGCAACGCGCTGGGGAAGGCTCCGGTCCACGTCCTCGAGCAGGCGTTTGGCAATGCTGGAGATGCTCTCCGCGCCACGCCGGGACTTGATGAAGGCGATCGTGCGGATCCGGGCGGAGACCAGGTTGGCCAGCAGATCCGCCGTCTCGGCAATGGCCGTGCGCCGCTCCTTGGCGCCGTTTTCCCCCTTGAGCTCGGTCAGGGCGGGCTCCCAGAAGGCCACCGTGGTGGCGCCGTGCGGCGAACAGTCCTCGGTTACGGCGGTCACGGGAGCGCCGATCAGCCGGCCGAAGGACACTGCGGGATCGGAGGAGGTGGCAGAGGCCGCGATGAACACGGGGTCGGCGCCGTAATGTGCGCAAATCCTCCGCAGCCGGCGCATCAGATTGGCCACATGCGAGCCGAAAACCCCGCGGTAGCTGTGTGCTTCGTCGATGATGACGTACTTGAGCCGGCGGAAGAAGCGGGCCCACCAGCCGTGGTTCGGCAGCACACCGAAATGCAGCATGTCCGGGTTGCAGAGCACAAAATTGGCGTGGTCCCGGATCCACCGGCGCTGGGAAGGATCGGTATCGCCGTCGTACGTGGCGGCGCGGACCGTCGGCAGGTGCAGCGACGCGATGGCGGCAAACTGGTCCGCGGCCAGCGCCTTGGTGGGCGAAAGGTAGAGGGCGACGGAGCCGTCGGGGTCCAGTTTGCCCGGATTGTCCAGCACCTTCAGTTCGGCGCGGTGGACCGCGTCCAGGGCAGGCAGCTGGTAGGCCAAGGACTTTCCGGAGGCCGTGCCCGTCGCAATGACGACGTGGCCGCCGTCATGTGCCGCGTCGGCGCCCTGGATCTGGTGACGCCACGGCTCATGCACACCCAGCTTCCCGTAGGCATGCACAATGTCCGGATGAACCCAGTCCGGCCATGGCACGGTGATGGCGGAACGGGCCGGGATTTCCCGCACATGCTGGAGCTGCTCCGGGTCCGGCCCGCGGCCCAGGAGCGAAATCAGCGATTCATGCAGTGCCACCCCTGTATTCTCCCACCGCATGGATCGGCAACCGTCCCCGGGACGTCGGCCACGGACACATCATGCAGGAACGCCGCCTGTCGAGTTGCCACCGGGAGCCGGGCGCGGTTGACTCAGTACATGCCGCCACTGCCACGCGTTGACGCCGCCGAGGAACGCCCAACGGTCTGGCGCCCCTACCGCATGCCGCGAGGAATGCTGGTTTCGATCGCCACGGGGCTGGCCCTGATCATGGGAAGCAAGCCGTGGGAGGTCGCCAGCGGACTGCCGACCGGACTTTGGTACCTCTTCGGCGTCCTCGCCCTAGTCCCCGCCTGGCTGGCCAGCCGGCGCTCGGACCAGCCGAAACTGCTCGGCAGCACGCCGATTGATCCGGCGTTTGTGCGCTCCGGATTCGGCGGCTGGATGCAGGGCGTTATCTTCGTCCCGGTGCCCATGCTCGTCGCGGGCGTGGTCGCGGGGCTCGCTTCCGGAGCCGGGGCAGCACCTCTGGCCACGGCCCTGGCATCCACGGCGGCCATCGTCGTCGCTGTCGTACTCAGTTACCGGCTGGTCGAAGCCCTGGTCAACCGGCGGGACGCGGCAGCCATCGGTCGGGCAGCGACCGCGGACGAGCTGGCCGAAGGGCCTGCAGCCACGGGTTAGCCCGTTTTCGCCGCGGGCCGTAGGCTTAAATACGTGGCTTTGAACCGAATTGTGCTTTTTTATGGCTTTACCCCGGTGGCGGACCCGGACGCGGTCCGGCTCTGGCAGCGCGCGCTCTGCGAAAAGCTGGGCCTGCTCGGGCGCATCCTGATTTCCCGCGACGGCATCAATGCCACGGTGGGCGGAGAGCTGAACGCCGTCAAGCAATACCTGAAAACGACCCGCGAATATCCCGGCTTCAGAAACATCGACGTCAAATGGTCCGACGGTTCGGCCGAGGACTTTCCCCGCCTCAGCGTGAAGGTCCGGGATGAAATCGTCAGTTTCGGTGCCCCCGGCGAACTGAAGGTCGACGACGGCGGCGTGGTCGGCGGCGGAACCCACCTGCAGCCCGAAGAACTGCATCAACTGGTGTCCGCCAAGGGCGACGAGGTGGTCTTCTTTGACGGGCGCAACGCCTTCGAGGCACAGATCGGCAAGTTCAAAAATGCCGTCGTTCCGGACGTCGCCACCACCCACGACTTCATCCAGGAACTGGATTCCGGCAAATATGACGGGCTCAAGGACAAGCCGGTGGTGACCTATTGCACTGGTGGCATCCGCTGCGAGGTGCTCAGCACCCTGATGGTGAACCGCGGTTTCAAGGAGGTTTACCAGCTCGACGGCGGGATCGTCCGCTACGGCGAACAATTCAAGGACGAGGGTCTTTGGGAGGGGTCGCTGTACGTCTTTGACAGGCGGATGCACCTGGAATTCAGCGAAAAGTCCAAGGCGATTGGCCAGTGTGTGCGCTGCGCGGCGCCGACCAACAAATTCGAGAATTGCTCCAACCTGAGCTGCCGCAGCCTGAACCTCTACTGCGCCGAGTGCGCCGACGGCCCGGAAACGCTGCTCTGCCCCCAGGGTTGCGTCAGCCCCAGCACCGGCCCGGAGTGCAACGCCCGGTAGACCCGGTCCCGCAGCGCGTTCTCCTCCCCCGACCGTCAGGGTCCGGTCCAGTGCCTGCAGGGTCAGCCGCACCAGCACATTGGCCTGGTCCGGCGCCAGCCGAAGCCTTTCAACGGCAGAGGAAGGCAGCTCTGGATGGCGCGCCACGGAGATTACTTCCAGGGATGCCAGCACCTCCGACTCGGACCCCAGAGCGGTCCTTGCCGCGTCGCCGAGGGTCCCTCGTCCGAGTCGGGGCTGCAGATCAGGGACAGATCTCGGCGCATCGGCGGCATCAGCGAAACGGCGCGCCAGGGCAGCAGATCCTGCAGCTGGCCCTGCACGCGCGGATCCGCCGAGCGCAGCAGCCGGATATCCGGGATGCCCTTCGGCAGCATGAGCGCGCGGTCCGGCCCCAGCCCCGGGGCCAGCCCGGACCAGCGCCGCGGGTCCAACCCGGCGGCCCGGAGAATGGGCGCTGCGACCAGGCCGCATTCGGCCAGTTCAAGCCCCACTCGCCCTGGACCATCACATTCAGCTGGTGCCCGTGCGCCGTGTAGGGGTGGGTGGTGGGGACGGCTCGCCACTGGGCGCCGGGCAGCACGGCCGCCACCACGGCGGCTATCAGCTGGTGAAGGTCCGTCAGGCCAATCATGCCGCGGGCCCGCAGCCGCCACAGGTCCAGCTGGTGGGGCGTGCCCACGTGGGTGCGGTCCACCGAATCCCGCCGGTAGACCAGTCCGGGCAGCACATGCGGTACGTCGCAGCGGCCGGTCTCGCCGCGCAGCGAATCCAGCAGCGCCGGAACGCCCGCCGAGGTGTGGCTGCGCAGCATCACGGTGGGACTGACGGGCCGGGAGTAGCGCGAATCCCGGGCCGCTGCGTCCGGGCCGTAGCCCAGCCTGTCGTAGTTGTCCCGGCTGGCCACCAGCGGGTTATGCCGGTGCACCTCGGTGGGACTGTTCCAGAGCTTGTGCAGCCCGGCGAGGACGTCCGTCAGGAGCAGTTGCATCGCGTGTGGCCCCTGCGCGCGGTCGCTGAGGTCGCGGATGGCCAGCGGGCGTTGAGGTCCGTCGGGGAAAGGTAGGCCGGTTCGGGTGAGGGCTCGCGCGCCAGTTCGGGCAACTGTGCGGGTGACAGCCCGGCGGAGGATTCTCGGTACGTGACTGGGTCCTTGCGGAAGAAGTGGTTGGGGAGGTGCTCCCTCAGCCACTTCGCCGGATGGACTCAGCGCGTCAGCGTCAGGCCCATGCGGCCGGAAAGCGGCCGAGGGCTGGGAAATCGCTGCTGCTGTTGCATGGCTCCATGGTAGCCCCCGGCGGTAGCCGTGCCCATAAACTGGTTCCCGTGACTGACTTTGCCGATGTGCCGGATGCCCCCAAGAGCCACGACCTTCAGTTGCTCCAGGGGCTGGAGCGGGATCTGTCCGCCTTGAACTACACCGTCGATGGCGTGCAGGAGCTGTTGGGCGGGGCGGCATACGAGGCGTTCAATCGGGACCAGCTGGTCCCGGCCCTGCTCGCGACGAGGGACGACGGCGGCGGGCTGGCTACGGTGATCAGGCTCTGGCTGCTGGCCGAACCCGTTTCCCAGGTTGCGCTCGATGCAGCGCTGCCGGCGACGGCATTGGCCGGCCTGCTCGCGCTCGGACTCGTCCAGCAGGGAACGGAATCCGGGACGGCCCGGGCTGCCGTCGACCTTCGGCCCTACGGCTGGCCTCCGAACCGCGATGGCAGCGGCGGCGCGGATCTGTGGGTGGCCAGCGATCTCGGAGCGCACCAACGGTCCGGAGTGCTGCCCAAAGACCATGTGCTGGGCATCGGCCATGCCTCAATGACGCTCGCGCAAAGCACCATCCGTCCCCGCGTGGAGCGCGCCCTGGACCTGGGCACCGGCTGCGGCATCCAGACGTTCCACCTGCTGCAACACGCCCAACACGTCGTGGCCACGGACATTTCGGAGCGGGCTCTGGCCTTCACACGCTTCAACCTGCTGCTCAATGCCGGTCCATTGCGCATCGACCGGGAGGACCTCGAGGACCGCGTCGAGCTGCGCCAGGGCAGCCTGCTGGACCCGGTGGACGGCGAGCGGTTCGCGCTGGTGGTGTCCAATCCGCCGTTCGTCATCACGCCACGGCACGGGAGCGAGAGGGTGGCAGACCAGTTCACCTACCGCGACGGCGGCCTGCCGGGCGATGACATCGTGGCCACGCTGGTCAGCCGCCTCCCCGATGCGCTGGCCCCGGGCGGGATCGCGCAAATGCTGGGCAACTGGGAGATCCGCGGAACGGACGGGACAGGCGCGGACGGGACAGGCGCGGAGCGGTCAGCAACGACTGCGTCCGACGGCGTTCCGGCCTGGTATTCACGACCGCAGTCCTGGGTGCCGGACGGCGCCGACGCGTGGTTTATCCAGCGCGAGCAGATCGGGCCCGGGCAGTATGCGGAGACCTGGTTGAGGGATGCTTCGGAGGGCCGGGACCAGGCGTTGTATGCGGAATCCTATGCGGACTATCTTTTGGATTTCGCCTCCCGTAACGTCACCGGGATCGGCTTCGGGATGATCTGGCTGCGCCGTCGGCCGGAACGGGACGGGGACGCCCAGGGGCCGCGGATTCGCCGGTTCGAGGAAATCACGCACACGATCGAGCAGCCGATCGGGCCGCATCTGGGCGCCGCTATTTCGCGCGCCGACTGGTTGGCCTCGACGGATCTGTCCTCCACACACCTGCTGGTCGCTGAGGATGTCACCGAGGAACGCCACCAGCGGCCGGGAGCCGAGCACCCCGGCGTCATCCTGCTCCGACAGGGTGCCGGATTGCAGCGGACCAATCTCCTGAGCACCGAACTGGCCGGCTTCGTTTCGGCCTGCGACGGAGATCTTTCCGCCGGCCAGATCGCCGGGGCCCTCTCTGCCCTACTTGGCTGGGATGACGCCGGCGCGGAGAGGCGCATCGGCCTCTTGCTGGACGATGTCAGGAACCTGATCCTGGACGGCTTCCTGCTGCCGATGGACTGAAGCGAGTCCTCCGGAACGCCGTCTTCCGGAACACCCGGTTGGACCGGGACGTCCAGCACCGGGTTGCTGGCCAGCACGACGGCGGCGATCACCAGTGAAAAAAACCAACGTCACGGCGCCGCAGAGCACGAAGCCGGTGCGCGGATCGAACAGACTGCCCAGCAGGCCACCGAGACCGAACGTTCCAATGGAGACCGCCCGGGTCAGGCCCTTCACGATGGCCTTGACTGGCCGCGTTTCCCTTCCGGGTGCGCATCATGATCAATGCACCGAACGATGCATTCAGGGCGTGCTTCACCCATTGAATGTCAAGCACTTGTTTCAGATCTCGCTATGCTGGAGTTATGAGAGCGGAGAAGGAAGCGGCTAACCAGCGCTCGGTCGTCAACATCACCGATCCGCAGGCCATCCGCGCGCTGGCCCACAGGGTCCGCCTCGATGTCATCGACGAATTGTTCGGCTCTGAGGACACCTACACGGCCACGGAGCTGGCCCGGAGCTTCGGCCTGACGCCCAGCGCCATGAGCTACCACCTGCGCGCCCTGGAAAAATGGGGCTACGTGGTGCGCGCCGGATCATCCAGCGATGGCCGGGAGCGGCATTGGAAGGCGGCCGGGGACAGCCTGAATGTGGGGGATAAGTCGAATGTTTCCGAGCTGGTCTCCTCAACGCTTGTCGATGTGACGTTGAACGCAACGCGGGAACGCGTCCTCAAGGCGCTGGTGCAGGCGGATTCGCTCCGGGAGGACGATCGCCGCACGCTGATGCTGGCCAGTTCAAAACTACGGCTGACCAAGGACGAGGCAAAGGAGTTCGCTGAGGAGTACCAGCTGCTGGTGGACAAGTATCGCAAACTCAAGTCAGACCCGGCGCAGACCGGAAGACGCGAGCAGATGCACCTGACCACCATCTTCGTCCCCGAGGTCAGCGACCAGACGTAGCCGCCGCCACAGGAGCACAGCCGAGCCCCGCCGTCGTCCGCGGCAGAGCCGGTTAGGCGCCGCCGCCCAGCGCGGAATAGGACAGCCGGCATCGGTCCCGCTGGGCCCGTGTTCGCCATCACTTGAGCCGGTGACTTTTCCACAGCAATGCACGTTCGGGGTGAAAATATGGTGAACTAGGCATTCGGGGGCTGAGTCCGCCCGTCCGATCTGTCCTATGTAGGAGTACCGTGCCCAGCAAGGCAACAGCTGCCAAGCAGAAGACCGGCAAGAAGCTGGTCATCGTCGAGTCACCCGCCAAGAGTAAAACCATTGGGAAATACCTTGGCGAGGGATTTGTTGTGGAAGCGTCGGTGGGCCACATCCGCGACCTTCCGCAGCCCTCCGACCTGCCCGCAGAGCTGAAGAAGACCTCCATCGGCAAGTTCGCCGTTGATCTGGACAACGGTTTCAAGCCGTATTACGTCGTCTCCCCGGACAAGAAGAAGAAGGTGGCCGAGCTCAAGGCCCAGCTCAAGGACGCCGACGAGCTCTACCTCGCAACTGACGGTGACCGCGAAGGCGAAGCGATTGCCTGGCACCTGCTGGAGGTGCTCAAGCCCAAGGTCCCGGTACACCGGATGACCTTCAGCGAAATCACCAAGGAGTCGCTGCAGCGCGCGCTGGGCAACCTGCGTGAGCTGGACACGGATCTGGTGGACGCTCAGGAAACGCGCCGGGTGCTGGACCGGCTGTACGGCTATGAGATCTCGCCTGTGCTCTGGCGAAAAATCGCCCGCGGACTCTCCGCCGGGCGGGTGCAGTCGGTCGTCACCCGGCTGGTGGTGGAGCGCGAGCGGGAGCGGATGGCGTTCCGGTCCGCCTCCTACTGGGACCTGGTGGGCACCTTCACGCCGTCGGGATCCGCGGAATCCGCCGCATCAGCCGGCGAGTCCTTCAAGGCCAAGCTGGTGGCCCTGGACGGCAAACGGGTGGCGTCCGGCCGCGACTTCAATGACACCGGCCAGCTGATGGGCAAGAACGTGGCCCACCTGCATGAGGACAACGCCAGGGCGCTCGCCGCGGCGCTGGAAACCGCCGATTTCGCCGTCCGCTCGATGGAGCACAAGCCCTACTCCCGCCGTCCCGCGGCGCCGTTCACGACGTCGACCCTGCAGCAGGAAGCGGGCCGCAAGCTGCGCTTCACCTCCAAGAGCATCATGCAGATAGCGCAGCGGCTGTATGAAAACGGCTACATCACCTATATGCGTACGGACTCCTCCGCGCTCAGCGATGAGGCCGTCAATGCCGCCCGGCGCCAGGCCTCCGAGCTGTACGGCCCGGAATATGTTCCGCAGGCCAAGCGTGTCTACGCCAACAAGAGCGCCAATGCGCAGGAGGCGCACGAGGCGATCCGGCCCGCGGGTGACTCCTTCCGGACCCCGGCGCAGGTGTCGCAGCAGCTCAGCCGCGACGAATTCCGGC
>JBBRKU010000040.1:0-9263 GCA_038231735.1 Actinomycetales bacterium
ACCCGTTCGACGGTCGGCTCGGACAAGACCATCGAGTGGGCAGACGGCAAGACCTACCCCGTGATCGACGTCGAAATTTCCTCGGAGTCGCACCCGTTCTACACCGGCAAGCAGCGCATCATGGACAGCGCCGGCCGCGTGGAGCGCTTCAACGCCCGCTTCAAGGGCTTCGGCAAGAAGTAGGACTTGCTCTGATTTAAGGACTTCGCCAAGCAACGCGTGAAGGCCCGCACCTGATGGTGCGGGCCTTCATACGTTTATGCCCCGGTGCCACCGCCCGGTTGGCGCGGGGGCGGGTGGCTTGGGAGGATGGTTGCATGACACCCCAATTCCACGGCGAGTACAAGGTCCCCGGCGGCAAGCTGGTCGTAGCGGACTTCGACGTCGCCGCCGAGCGGTTGTCCAATGTTTCCATCAGCGGGGACTTCTTCCTGGAGCCGGACGAGGCGCTGGCGGACATAAACGCCGCGCTCACCGGGCTTGGCTCCGGCTCCTCCGCTGCGGAGCTCGCGCAGGCCATCGACGCGGCGCTGCCACCCGGCGGCGTTCTCTTCGGTTTTTCGAGCCAGGCCGTGGCAATCACGGTGCGCCGGGCCCTTGCCAAGGCCACGGGCTGGTCCGACCATAAGTGGGAAATCATTCGGCCGTCCGTCCTAACCACCGAGGTCAACGTCGCACTGGACGAGGTGCTGACCGAGGAGGTCGGCGCCGGACGGCGAAATCCCACGCTGCGCCTCTGGGACTGGGAGGAGCCCTCCGTGGTGATCGGCAGTTTCCAGTCGGTCCGCAATGAGCTCGAGCCCGCGGGCGTGGAAAGGTACGGCATCAAGGTGGTCCGGCGGATCAGCGGCGGCGGGGCCATGTTCATGGAGGCTGGCAACTGCATCACGTATTCGCTCTACCTGCCGCAGACGCTGGTCGACGGCCTCAGCTTCGCGGATTCCTACCCGTTCCTGGACAGCTGGGTGATGGCCGCGCTCGAATCGCTGGGCATCAAGGCGTTCTACGTCCCGCTCAATGACATCGCCACGGACCAGGGCAAGATCGGCGGGGCGGCGCAGAAGCGGCTCAGCAACGGAGGCATGCTCCACCACGTGACCATGTCCTACGACATCGACGCGGACAAGATGGTCCAGGTGCTGCGCATCGGCAAGGAGAAGCTCTCGGACAAGGGCACGGCGTCGGCAAAGAAGCGGGTGGATCCGCTGCGCAGGCAGACGGGCGTGCCGCGCGCGGAGATCATCGGACGCATGATGGAGACTTTCGCGGGCCGCTACGGGGCGACGACGACGGCGGTCACCCCGGCGGAGCTGGCTACGGCACACGATCGCGTGGCCACCAAGTTCGGCACCCGCGAGTGGCTGGAACGGGTGCCCTGATGCCGCACAGCTCTCTCTGCGTGGCCCGGCGACGGGTACGGTTGCCCTGATGCCAGCAAACTCGTTCCGCGCGACCCTGCGCCCGGCGGTCAGCCAGGTGATCCGTGGCCTGCCCTCCGGATCGTTCGCGTTTGTCATGGCCACCGGAATCGTCTCTACGGCGTTCGGCAATATCGGCTGGGAGGTTGTCTCTGCGGTGCTTCTTGCTATTGCCACCGCCGGGCTCCTGGTGCTGGCCATCGCGACCGTGTGGCGCTTCATGACATACCGGGCAGAGGTGCTGGAGGAGGCTGGGAATCCGGCGCGCATGTTCGGGCTGTTCACCATTGTTGCCGGGCTTAACGTCGTGGGGGTGCGGGCATATTCACCCGAGGCACCCGCGGTGACCATTGTGCTGGCGGCGGTCAGCGTTCCGCTCTGGCTGCTGTTCACCTACGGACTGCCGGCCAGTCTGTTCCTGCGCCCCAGGACCGGCTCCGCGGCCGCCGAGGCGGACGGCAGCTGGTTCCTGTGGGTGGTGGGAACCCAGTCGCTGGCCACGACCGCGGCCACCCTCGGCCAGGAGTACAGAAGCCACCTGCTCGCCGCCCTCGCCGTGGCTCTGTGGGGCATCGGCGTCGTGCTGTATCTGATGCTGGCAACCATTGTTACGCTCCGGCTGCTGACCGTTCCGGGAAATCCCAAGAGCCTCAACCCCTCGTACTGGATCTACATGGGGGCCACGGCGATCACCGTGCTGGCCGGCTCCACCATCCTCCAGCTGCCCGCGGACCTGCCGGTGATGCAGGCGACAGCACCGCTCGTTTCCGGGCTCACCTATGTCTTCTGGGCCTTCGGCGCATGGTGGATACCACTGTTGCTGATCTTCGGCTTCTGGCGCCACGTCGTCCAGCGCCAGCGGCTCAGGTACGAGGCCGGTCTGTGGAGCATCGTCTTCCCGCTGGGCATGTATGCGGTGGCAAGTTTCCACTTCGGCGTTGTGGCCCACCTCCCGCTGCTGGTCAGCATCGGCGACGACGGGACCTGGGTCGCCGGTCTGGTGTGGCTCGCCGTCACGATTGCCATGGTCCATTTCTGGACGGTCAAACGCCGGCGCGCAGGCTCACAGGCCTGAAACCGACACTCCTGAAACCCACAGCAACCACTGGCCTGAAACCCACAGGCCAGGCTGCCCCGCCACAACTGCCCACCTTTGGCCGGAGATGGGTCGGAAAACCCGGCGTGTCGTCCAAACAGCCGGAGTTTCGCCGGGAAAAGTGGTCAGATCTCAGAGTCGGCCAAGAACTCAGCCCGCTCAGAACCCAGCCGGCCAAGAACTCAGGCCGGCCCGGAACTCAGCCCCGGACCAGGGACACCTGTTGGGCGCGCAGCGAACGGATCAGGTGGTCGCGCTGCTCGACGACAATCCGGCGCAGGGCCGCCGGTGCCGCCTCGTTGGAGGCAAGCCACTCGTCCGTTCGGACCACCACCGGGTGCTCTGAGGGCTGCTGACCTGCAGCAAGGTCCTGGGCTCCGGGGTACAGGCCCCGGACAATCCGGCCGGAGAGTTCAATGCTCCGTTCGGCCCAGACCCCGGAAATGGCAGCAAAATACGGTTCGGTATAGGGAGCCAGCAGCTCGGGGGAGCCTTCAGTGAAACCCTCGATGGTGGCGCTGAGCAGCTCGTTGGACAGCGCGGTGCCGTGCACGGCTTCCTGCCAGGCGTGTTGCTTGACCTCGGCCGCTGGCTGCGCGCTGATGGCAGTGAGGTGTCGGGTCCGCGCGGACGCGGTGTTGTCGTTGGCGAGTTCCGCATCCAGCTGCGCCGCGGTGGCATGGCCGGTCGCCGCGAGCGCCTGCCAGAGGCCCCAGCGCAGTTCCGGATCAACGCTAAGCCCTGGAACGGCGGCGGTCCCGCTGAGCAGGTCAGCGACCAGCTGGCGATGGCTGTCACTGTGCCGTCCCATGGCCGAATACGCCCGCGCCCACACCAGCTGTTGGTCCGAGCCCGCATCCGCCGCGTGCAATTGGGTCACGACCGCGTCCAGCAGTCCCTCGCGCACGTCCCCGCGGTCCCCGGGGGTGCAGTACCGCTCAACCGCGGTCCGGGCATTGTCGAGCAGGGATTGCAGCACGCCTATCTCGGATTCGCTGCGTGCAAAGCGCTCGACGGCGTCAATGTACCGGGCCGCGGGCATCGCTCCGTCGCGCGCGGCGTTCCACAGCGCCGACCAGCACAGGGCGCGTGCCATCGGGTCCGCCAGCTTGTCCAGGCTCGCCAGCACGGTGGCCTCCGAGGCATCGTCCAGGCGGATCTTGGCGTAGCTGAGGTCCTCGTCGTTGATCAGCAGCAGGGCCGGCCTGGGTTTGCCGGCCGCCGCCTCAACCACGGTGACGGCTCCAAGGACATCGAGTTCAAGGCTGTCCGTGCGCTCCAGCGCTCCGGATCCGGCAAAGTCGTAGAAGCCGATCTTCAGCCGGTGCGGCCGCGGTTCCTGCCGGTCTGTCACCGGATCCAGGGCGTCCTGGTGCAGCGAAAGCCGCGTCAGCACGCCGTCGTTCGCGTCGAGCCCCAGCTCGGCGTGAAGCGTGGAGATCCCCGAGGTCTGCAGCCACTGCCTCGCCCACTCGGTCAGGTCGCGCCTGCAGGCTGCGCTGAGCACGTCCAGCAGATCCTTCAGCGAGGTGTTGCCGTAGGCATGGTCGCGGAAGTACTGGCGGGAGCCGGCAGTGAAGGCCTCGAAGCCCACAAACGCCACCAGCTGCTTGAGGACCGAGGCGCCCTTGGCGTAGGTGATGCCGTCGAAGTTCTGCTTGGCCGCCTCCAGATCGCGGATGTCCGCCACGATGGGATGGGTGGTGGGCAGCTGGTCCTGGATGTACGCCCAGGCCTTGCGCTTGTTGGCGAACATGACCCAGGACTTGTCCCGCCAGTCCGTGGCCTCGGCAACCGCCAGATGGCCCATATAGTCGGCGAAGGATTCCTTGAGCCACAGGTCATCCCACCAGAACATCGTGACCAGGTCGCCGAACCACATGTGCGCCATCTCGTGCATGATCGTGTTGGCGCGCAGCTGGTACTGGGTGTCCGTGGCCCGCGAGGTGAAGACATAGGCCTCCGTGAAGGTGACCAGGCCCGGATTCTCCATCGCGCCCAGGTTGTACTCCGGAACGAAGGCCTGATCGTACTTGCCGAACGGGTAGGAGTAGTCGAAGAGCGTGTGGAAGAAGTCCAGCCCGGCCTTGGTGGTCTCGAAGATCCGTTCCGCGTCGAAATGCTCCGCCAGCGAGGCCCGGCAATAGGCCGCGAGGGGAACGTCCAGGCGGGTACCGTCGTCGAATTGCCGGCTCCAATGGTTCTGTTCCTTGTGGTACGGGCCAGCCAGAATGGAGGTGATGTAGGTGGAAATCGGCTGCGTGCTGGCGAAATCCCAGCGGCCGGCGGACGCATCGCTGGTGAGCGGCGTGAGCGCGGCGACGGCGCCGTTGGAGGCCACCTCCCACTCCAAGGGGGCGGTGACGTGGAAGGTGAACGGGGCCTTGAGGTCCGGCTGTTCAAAGTTGGCGAAGACACAGCGGGCGTCGGCTGGTTCGTACTGGGTGTACAGGTACGTTTTGCCGTCGGCCGGGTCCACGAAGCGGTGCAGGCCCTCGCCGCTGCGAGAGTAGGCTCCGGTGCCGGTCACCGTCACCTGGTTCTCCGTCTCCAGGCCGCGGAGCCAGATCCGGGAACCGTCGACGACGTCGGCCAGCGGCTGGGCGTGGCCGTTCAGAATGACGGTGTGCAGGGAGCTGCCGATGAAGTCCAGGAAGGTCTCGGACCCGGCTTCGGCCGCGGCGAAGGTGATGATGCTCTGCGTGGTGAAGCCGGCCACGGATGGGTCCGCCGCGCTCCGGATATCGACTGACACGTCATAGCTTTGGACGGTGATCAGGGCAGAACGGCGGGCGGCCTCATCGCGGCGCAGGTTCTCATGGGAAGGGTTCTGATTGGACACCTGACCATTCAATCACGCCGGTTGGGAGCTCTGTCTCACTTCGCCGGCGGGGCGGACGGATGCTGGGATTGCGCCGCCGGCCGGCCTGGATACGGCGCTCACATCAGCTGGACGGCACCGTAGGCCAGCGCCGCGATCAGCAGCCACGCGCACAGGGCCATCACGCAGGCGCGCAGTCCGGTGTGCAGCAGCACGCGGATCCGAACGGCCGAGCCCAGCCCGAACAGCGCGGCGCCCAGGGCCAGATCCTGCAGCAGGTTGCCCACGCCCTTGGCCCCGGGGGAGATCCAGCCCAGGCTGCGCAGGGCGATCATCAGCAGGAAGCCGACGACGAACAGCGGCACGATCGGCGGGAATTTGACCGGCCGCTCTGCTGCGGCTGCTGTTGCCGCCGTCCGGACGTGCCGCCGTCGTTCCAGCAGCCCCGCGGTGGCCACCATGGGTGCCAGCAGGACGACCCGCGTCAGCTTGACGACGACGGCGGCACTGAGCGCCACCGCGCCCGCGGTCTGGGCCGTCGCGACCACCTGCCCGACGTCGTGCACCGAGGCGCCCACCCACTGGCCGAACGCCTGTGGCGCCAGCTGCAGCGGCCTCATCAGCAGCGGCAGGACGCCAATGGCCAGCGTGCCGCACAGCGTGACCAGTGCCACCGGAAGGACCGTGTCCTGCTGCCGGGTGCCCCTGACCGCGCTCATCGCACCGATGGCGGACGCGCCGCAGATGGAGAACCCGGTCGCGATCAGCAGCGGCGCGTCGCCCTTCAGCCGGAACAGCCTGCCCAACGCGTACGTCCCCGCGAAGCTGAGCAACACCACAGCCACCACCAGCGCGGCCGTCCGCCAGCCCAGGCTGATCACGTCGCCCAGGCTCAATTTCAGGCCCAACAGCACAATGCCCGCGCGCATCAGGTGTTTGCCGGCGAAGTGCAGGCCCGGGCGCAGGATGCCGGCCGCCAGCGTGGATGTTCCGGGCAGGTTTGCGGCCAGGATTCCCAGCACGACGGCGGCCGTCATGGCGGGCAGCGCGGGCACGACGGCGTGGATCCCCAGCGCCGCGGCGACGGCGATGGCACAGGCCAGCAACCCCGGACCCAGCTGCGCCAGGAGCCGCGGCTGGGTGGACAGCCGCGGCTGTATAGGGAGCCGCGGAGCGGCGGAGGGAGGCACGGTCTCCACTTTGCCGTATATCGGTTTCCCGATCAAAACGGCCCGCCTTGCCCCGCCGAGCCGCTGGTCGAGCCTGTTGAGACCCCTGTGGTCGACCGAGCGAGCTCTGCGAGCGCGCGGAGACCCGGCTACCAGGGGCTGGGCTTGTAGTCCTTGAGGAACACGCCGTACTGGTCCTGGCCCGCCTCGCCCATCACGATCGGGTCGTACACCCGGGCGGCGCCGTCCACCAGGTCCAGCGGGGCGTGGAAGCCCTCCTCCGCCAGCCGGACCTTGGTGTAGTGCGGCCGCTCATCGGTGATCCAGCCGGTGTCCACCGCGGTCATCAGGATGCCGTCCGAGTCCAGCATCTCCTTCGCGCTCGTCCGGGTCATCATGTTCAGCGCGGCCTTGGCCATGTTCGTGTGCGGGTGCCCGGGTCCCTTATAGGCACGGGAGAACTGGCCCTCCATAGCGGAGACATTCACAATGTACTTCCGCCGGGCGGTGGAGCGGCGCATCGCCGGGCGCAGCCGGGACACCAGCAGGAACGGTGCCGTCACGTTGCACAGCTGGACCTCCAGCATCTCCAGGGGGTCGACCTGGTCCACCATCTGGGTCCAGCTGTTCATGGCGGCAAGATCCGGTACCAGCCCGCCGGCGTCGATGGCCGTTCCGGCCTCGATCCGTTCGAGCGAGGCCGAACCCATGGACAGTGCCAGCGCGGCCACCTCGTCCCCGGCCAGCACGGGATGGCTGGCAATCTGGCTGGCCAGGGCCAGCGGGTGCTTGTCGTGGGCGTGGCCGAAGGTGACCAGCTCGGGCATCGGCCGGTCCTCGGGCAGCGCCTCCAGTTCCGCGTCCACCAGCGGCTTGTACGCGTTGCCTGAGCGCCGGACCGTCTGCGCCGCGTTGTTGATGATGATGTCCAGCGGGCCGGCCTCGTTCAGCGAGTCCGTCAGCGCCACCACCTGGGACGGGTCGCGCAGGTCAATGCCCACAACGCGGAGCCGGTGCAGCCAGTCCGCGCTGTCCTCCATCGCGGCAAAGCGCCGGGCGGCGTCTTTGGGGAACCGGGTCGTAATCGTCGTGTGGGCACCGTCGCGCAGCAGCCGCAGCGCAATGTACATACCGATCTTGGCCCGGCCCCCGGTAAGCAGTGCGCGCCGTCCGGTCAGGTCCGTGCGGGCGTCGCGTTTGCTGTGGCTGAACGCGGCACATTCCGGGCAGAGCTGATGGTAGAAGGCGTCCACCTGCGTGTAGTGCTGCTTGCAGATGTAGCACGGCCGGGAGCGCTGCAGCGTCCCGGCACTGCCGCCGGTGGCCGAGGGCCTGAGTTTGTTGCCTCGGGTCTCGTCGTCAATCCGGTCCGGAGCCGCCGTCGCGGTCTGGGCCAGGACGGCCCGGTCCGCGGAGTTGACGGCATCACGCTTGGAGGTGCGCCGGTGGCGTTTGACGGCCTTGAACATCTTGCCCGTGGCGCGGCGGACCTGGACGTAATCCGGGTGCTCCTCGGCGTACACGTGGATGGAATCCAGCACCTTGAGGCAGGTCTGGATGTCTTCGGGGGTCAGATCAGGGGTCAGATTGGGGGAGGCCACCCACCAATTTTACCGTGTGGGCTGCCCCAGGGCCGACTGGGCCGCCGCCACCTGCCTTTCGGCCACCTGTTCGATCGATTCCTTGACCTCGGGATCCAGGGCCGAGACGGCCTTCACCGCTTCGGGAATGATGCTGATGGCCGCATGGGCCATCGCAATTTCCTCCGGTCCGGGCGGCGGAACCACTTGGCCCTTGCTGAGCACGGTGATGCCGGAATCGGTGACCTTGAAGCCGCGGCTCCGGTCCAGTTCAGGATCCAGCCCGATGGTTGCCCCCGCGGGAACGCGGACGTTCTTGTCCAGGATGGCCCGTTTGACGACGGCGCCCTCACCGATGGTAACTCTGTTCATGAGCACGGAACCCGCCACGCGGGCACCCGTTCCAATGTAGACATCGTCGCCCAGCACCGAATGCTCCACGATGCCGCCGGAAATGACCACGCCGCTGGCGACGACGGAATCCAGTGCCGTCCCCACCGTATTCTCCCGGCCGCGGACAATCTTGGCGGGCGGCGAGATGCTCTGACGGGTGAAGATGGGCCAATCGGAGTTGTACAGATTGAACACCGGCATCGGCGAGATCAGGTCCATATGCGCGTCATAGTAGGAATCGATGGTCCCTACATCGCGCCAGTACGTGCGGTCGCGGTCCGTGGCGCCGGGAATGTCGTTGGTGGTGAAGTCGTAGACGTTCGCTTCGCCCCGGTTGACGAAGTACGGAACTATATCCCCGCCCATGTCGTGCTTGGTATCCAGCCGTTCGGCGTCGTAGTGCAGGGCCTCCACCAGCGCGTCCGAGTCAAAGACATAGTTGCCCATCGAGGCCAGGAACTGAGTGGGATCCGCCGCCAGGCCCGGCGTCGAGGCCGGCTTCTCAACGAATGCGGAAATCCGGTTGGCGGCGTGGCCCTCGGCGTCGGGATCAGCCACCTCGATCACGCCGAACTGGTTCGCCATCTCCAGCGGCTGCCGGACGGCCGCAACGGTGGCCCGGGCACCGGATTCGACGTGGCTGCGCACCATCTGCTCGAAGTCCATCCGGTAGACGTGGTCGGCCCCGACGACGACGACGATGTCCGGCTGGGCGTCCCGGAGCAGGTTCAGGGACTGGTAAATGGCGTTCGCGCTGCCCAGGAACCAGCTCTTGCCCACGCGCTG
>JBBRKU010000041.1:0-9251 GCA_038231735.1 Actinomycetales bacterium
CATGATGGTCAGCCAACGCCGCGACGAGATCGTGCAATTCCTGGAATTGGGGGCGTCCCTGCGGGCGGCGCAGGAGGAGCTGGACCCCGGTGAGCTGCGTGAGCTGAACCGGCAGAGACAGCAGCTGCTCCAGGCGCTGGTGCGTGGGAGCCGCGCCGTGGCCGGGAAGTCCGGACATAAGGTCAGCGATTCCGTCGCCGCCGAGGTGGAGCAGACCCTGCGCACGGCCATGGCCCGGCCGGAGGCGGCGGCGGCCGTCCGGACCGGTCAGCTCACCCGGGCCCTGTCCTCCGACGTGCTCGAGACCGGTGACCTGACCGGGTTCGTGGCGGTCCCGGCTGCCCTCGAAGAAGCTGCCCGGGAAGCGGACAGGGGAGCCGACAGGGAAACCGGACGGGCGCGCATCAGGGCAAACCGCGGGCGCGCGGAACCGGAGCGGGCCGAGGACGAACGGCGGGCGAAGGTGCTGGAGGAGGCAAAGCGGGCGGCAGAATCGGCGGAACGGGACGCAGCCAAGGCGCAGGCCGGCTTGAAGGATGCCAATCGGCTGATCCGGGAGCTGGCTGCCCTGAGGGAGCGGATGGCAGCCGGGCTGAAGGACCTCAAGGACCAGCTGGCGGACGCGGAGCAGGAGGTTGCCGCCGCGACGTGGGATGCCCGCGGCCTGGAACGGGACAAGGACAAGGCCGCCCGTGCGGCAGACGAGGCAATGCGCCGGGCGTCCCGTGCCCGTGCACAGGTCGATCGGTTGGCTGGGACAGCCCGGGATTGAGGGTTTTCGGTCCACCATGCGGTGGCGGAATGGTGAATAACCGGGACGATGTGGGCAACTCGTTGCCGAACACCGGATAGACTTTTTTGCAGTCCGCAGTTGACCTCTCAGATTGGATCGCGGGTGGATCTCACCTTTATGGTCGTGCTAGTCATAGCGCTGGCTTTCTTCTTCGATTTCACAAATGGCTTCCACGACACCGCCAACGCCATGGCCACGCCTATTGCCACCGGCGCCATTAAGCCAAAGACCGCAGTGGCCCTGTCCGCTGTGCTGAACCTGGTCGGTGCGTTTCTCTCCACCGAAGTGGCAAGGACAATTTCCGGCGGTCTGATCCGGGAGGGAAGTCCCGGCGTGCAGATCACCCCGGAGCTGGTCTTCGCCGGGTTGCTCGGTGCGGTGTTGTGGAACCTGATGACCTGGCTGTTCGGCCTTCCGTCGAGCTCCTCGCATGCCCTGTTCGGCGGTCTGATTGGTGCGGTCGTCGTGGGTATTGGCTTCAACGCCGTCGATTTGAGCGTGCTGCTCTCCAAGGTCATTCTGCCGGCGCTGCTGGCACCGGTGATTGCCGGCGGCGTTGCCTATTTGTGCACCAAGCTGGCCTACAGGATCACCCGGCGGACGAATCCGGATTCGGGCGACAAACTGGTCCAGAAGCGCGGGGGCTTCCGCTACGGACAGGTGTTCTCCTCCTCCATGGTGTCCCTGGCCCACGGCACCAATGACGCCCAGAAGACCATGGGTGTCATTACCCTCGTGCTCATCTCCGCGGGTTTCCAGAAGCCGGGCTCCGGGCCCGAATTCTGGGTCATCGCGTCCTGCGCGCTGGCCATTGCCCTCGGAACGTACACCGGCGGCTGGCGCATCATCCGGACCCTGGGCAGCGGCCTGACGGACGTCAAGCCCGCGCAGGGGTTTGCCGCCGAAAGCAGCACCGCGGCCGCCATCCTGGCGTCGTCGCACCTGGGGTTCGCGCTCTCCACGACGCACGTCGCCTCCGGCTCCGTCGTCGGCTCCGGCCTGGGCCGCACCGGCTCCACGGTGCGGTGGGGCGCCTTCGGCAAGATCGCCCTGGGCTGGCTGTTCACGCGTCCCGCCGCCGCCGTGGTGGGAGGAATCGCCGCGCTGGTCGCCAAGCTCGGCATGGTGGGGCTGGGAGTCGACGCCGTCGTCGGGCTTGCCGCCATCATCTTCATCTTTGTCCGCTCCCAGCGCGAGCACGTGGACCACACCAACGCCATCAGCGAGGTGGGCGGGACCATCCACATCCCCAGCAAGAAGGAACGGAACCGGCTGGCCATGCAGGCGCGGTCAGCTGAGAGGGCGGCCGAGAAGGCCGTGGCCAAGGCAGCCGAGAAGAGCGCGGCATCCGCCCGGGCCGAGGCCGCAGCGCGCGGGCAGGAAGAGGCTTCGGCTCGCGGGAAAGGCCAGCCGCGGGGGAAGGTCCAGCTATCGGCGGGCTCGAAGCCGGGACCGAGGCCGGGGCAGCCGAAGGTCGCGGCGAAAACCGGTTCCAAACAGTCGGGGCCCAAACAGGTTGGCTCCAAACCATCAGGGTCGAAACCTTCCGGGTCCGGCTCGGCGGCGCCCAAGCCGGAGAGCCCCAAGCTGGCAGCGCCCAAGCTGGGTCGGAAATCCGCGCCCACGTCGGGACCGCAGCCGGTCGCAGTCAGCGACCCGGCAAACGGCCCCGCAAACGGCCCGGCAAACGGCCCGGCCGACGACGCAGCTGATCCGCGTCCGGAACGGCAGGCAGACCAGATTGCACAACCGGCCGTCGCAGCGAAGCAAGAGGACAAGTAATGATCAATTGGGGAGCCTTCCTGATTGTCGCCATCGCCACCGTGGTTTCCGCTGTGGTGGTCGTCGGCCTCTACGCGACCGGCGTCCGTCTCTACGCCGTGAGCGTGGACGATCGCGTTCCGAGCACCCGTGTGGCCCGGGCGGCGGCGTATCTCTGCTTTGCCCTTTGTGCTATCGCTGTCCTCTACGGCATTTACCTCATCGTTCCCGCGTTCCACCACAAGTAGGCCAGCGGCCGCCGCTAGGCTGGTGGCATGACGAGCACGCAATACTTCGTGGCCAGTTCCATTGACGGCTTCATCGCGGCGGACGACGGCGGCCTCGACTGGCTGCTGCAGTTCAACGGCTTCGAGGGCGGCCAGGAATCCTATGACACCTTCCTGGGCGGGGTCGGCGCCATCATCATGGGTGCCGAAACCTACCGTTTCCTGCTGGAGCAAGAGCTGGAATCCTGGCCGTACGCGGACACTCCGGTCTGGGTTTTCAGCCACAACAAACTGCCCGCCATCGAGGGGGCGTCGCTGACCTTCGTCTCCGGGGACGTGGTACCTGTCCATGCGGCCGCCCGAGCGGCGGCCGCCGGCCGGAACATCTGGCTGGTGGGTGGCGGCAACCTGGTGGCGCAGTTCCATCAGGGCGGCCTGCTGGACGAGCTGCTCCTGAGCGTGGTCCCGGTGATCCTGGGCTCCGGGAGGCCTTTGCTGCCCGTCAGCACGACGACGGCGCCCCTGGCCCTGGCCAGCCAGCGCACCTTGGGAAGCGGCGTCGTCGAACTTGCCTACCGGCTGAGGCCGGCCGGGGACCGTTCCGGACTCTGACGTCCTGGTGGGCCGGGTCGGCCGAGAACTGCCCAGGTTTGGCGATCCGTGGGCCGGAAATTACGGCGTGTTCCGACTTTGGCCGGAGTGTCGCCGGGAAAAGTGGTCGGATCTCAGAGCGCGCTCGTGGCTGGCGGCTCTCAGGGCGCGCTCGTGGCTGGCGGACTGGCCGGCGGACGGACCTCGCGGATCATGTTGGTGATCCGGGCGGTGGAGAGCCGGCGGCCGCCCTCATCCGTCATCACGACCTCATGCACGGCCAGCGTCCGCCCCAAATGGATGGCCGTACAGGTACCTGTCACCAGGCCGGAGGAGATGGCACGGTGGTGGCTGGCACCCACCTCTATTCCCAGCGCCTGCCGGTTCGGTCCGGCATGCAGACTCGCGGCGAAGGATCCCAGGGTCTCGGCCAGCACAACATGGGCGCCGCCGTGCAGGATTCCGGCTATCTGGGTGTTTCCCTCGACGGGCATGGTGGCGACCGTGCGCTGCGGGCTCATCTCCAGGAACTTGATCCCCATCCTTTCCACCAGCGCACCCACGCCCCGACCTCGCAGCCATTCGTGCAATTCCTCCGGAACTCCGGCCGCGATCAGCTGTGCGGTGTACGGGTTGGCCGGCGCAGCCGGTGTGAATTTGTCGCTCATGATGACTAGGCTGGCACCTGTGAGCGAAACTACCAAAACGGCCCCGGATCAAGCGGCGAATCTGCAAGCACCACCCTCTGCCGACGGGCCGCAGCGGTTGCTGGTCATCGACGGGCATTCCATGGCCTTCCGCGCCTTCTATGCCCTTCCGGTGGAGAATTTCTCCACGGACACCGGGCAGCACACCAACGCCGTCTACGGCTTCACCGCCATGCTGCTGGCCATGATCCGGGAGCAGAAGCCCACCCACGTCGCCGTCGCCTTTGACCTGGACACGCCCACCTTCCGTTCCACCGAATACACCGAATACAAGGCCGGGCGCTCCAAAACGCCCGAAGAGTTCCATGGCCAGGTGGATCTGATCATCAAGGTCATGGAAGCGATGCGGATCCCCACCATTTCGCTGGACGGCTACGAGGCGGACGACATCATCGCCACCCTCGCCGCGCAGGGGGAGAGCGCCGGCTGGGATGTGCTGGTGGTTTCCGGGGACCGGGACGCTTTCCAGCTGATCACGGACAAGGTCCTGGTGCTCTACCCCAAGAAGGGCATCTCGGAAATCCCGCCGATGGATGCCGCCTCGATCCAGGAGAAGTACTTCGTGAGTCCGGAGAAGTATTCGGACCTGGCCGCGCTGGTGGGAGAGACGGCGGACAATCTGCCCGGTGTCCCCGGTGTCGGGCCTAAGACCGCGGCCAAATGGATCAACCAGTACGGCGGCCTGGATGGCATCCTGGAGAACCTGGATTCGATCGGCGGCAAGGTGGGAGCGGCGCTGCGCGAGCATGTGGAGAGCGTCAAGCGCAACCGCCGGCTGAACCATCTGCTGCGGGACCTGGACCTTCCCGTGGTGCTGGAAGCGATGCTGCTGCAGGCCCCGGACCGGGACATGGTGGAGGAACTGTTCGACTCGCTGCAGTTCAACACCCTGCGCAAGCGGCTGTTCGACCTGTTCGGGGAGGAGGAAACCGCCGTCGAGCATGACAGCCATACCGCTCCCCTCCACACGACCCCCGCGACGGCCGCGGAGCTGGACGCGTGGTTCACCGCCACCAACCAGACCGCCGTCGGCCTTCAGCTGGTCACGGAGGCCACCCCGGCCGGTCCGGATGCCGTGGGGCTGGCGCTGGCAACGCAGGACGCGGCCGCCTATCTGGAGCTGGGCGATCTGGACGCCGCGGCGGAGGAGGTCCTGGGCCGTTGGCTGCGGAGCCGGAACGCGCCCAAGGTGACCCACGACTTCAAGGGCACTTTCAAGGCCCTGCACGCCCGAGGCCTGGAGCTGGCCGGCGTCGTGGATGACACCGCCATCTCGGCCTACCTGATCCAGCCGGACCGCCGCAGCTATGAGCTGGCGGACCTGAGCCAGGTGCACCTGAAGATTTCGGTGGGCTCCGCCGGCACCGGTTCCAGCGGGCAGCTGGACCTGGGCCTGGGGGAAGTTACGACGGCGGCGGACGCGGTGATGAAGGCGTACGTTGCGCTGCAGCTCAGTGAGCACTTCGTGGGACAGCTGCTGGACCGCGGAGCCAACCGGCTCCTGGGCGAGCTTGAACTGCCGCTGGCCCGGGTGCTGGCCTCGATGGAGCTGACCGGCATCGCCATAGCCGCGGACAAACTGGACCGGCTGCTCGCGGACTTCACCGTCACCATCGACGCGGCCCAGGCGGCGGCGTTTGAGGCGATCGGCCGCGAAGTCAACCTGGGCTCGCCGAAGCAGCTGCAGACCGTGCTCTTCGATGAGCTGGATATGCCCAAGACCAAGAAGATCAAGACCGGTTTCTCCACCGACGCGGACGCGCTGGCGGACCTCACGGTCAAGACCGGCCACCCATTCCTGCTCCAGCTGCAGGCCTACCGGGACGCGACCAAGCTGCGCCAGACCGTGGAGGGGCTGAAGAAATCGTTGGCCGAGGACGGCCGCATCCACACCACCTACGCGCAGAACGTCGCCGCCACGGGCCGGCTGTCCTCCAACAACCCGAACCTGCAGAACATCCCGATCCGGAGCGACGCGGGACGGCGCATCCGGGAGGTCTTCGTTGTCGGGACCGGATACGAGACGCTGCTGACTGCCGACTATTCGCAGATCGAAATGCGGATCATGGCGCACCTGTCCGGGGACCAGGCGCTGATCCAGGCCTTCCGCGACGGTGAGGATCTGCACCGCTTTGTCGGTTCGCACATCTTCGGCGTCGCCCCGGAGGAAGTCACCAGTGCCATGCGTTCCAAGGTCAAGGCCATGTCCTACGGGCTGGTCTACGGGCTGAGCTCATTCGGCCTGTCCAAGCAGCTGGGCATCTCGGTTGACGAGGCCCGGACCCTGATGAAGGACTACTTTGACCGCTTCGGCGCCGTCCGCGACTACCTGCGCGGCGTCGTCGAGCAGGCACGGATTGACGGGTTCACCTCGACCATCGAGGGCCGCCGCCGGTACCTGCCGGACCTTTCCAGCGACCACCGGCAGCTGCGCGAGATGGCGGAACGGGCCGCCCTGAACGCACCCATCCAGGGATCCGCCGCGGACATCATCAAAAAAGCCATGCTGGGTGTTGATCTGGAGCTCAAGAGGCAGAACCTGGATTCCCGGATGCTGCTCCAGGTCCATGACGAACTGCTGCTGGAAGTGGCGCCGGGGGAGCGGGAGGCCGTGGAGGCGCTGGTGGTGGAACAGATGGGCCAGGCCGCGGAGCTGTCGGTGCCCTTGGATGTGCATGTGGGCGCGGGCGCCAGCTGGTACGAGGCCGGCCACTAGGTTCCTGCGGCGTTCCTGCGGCGTTCCTGCGGGCGGTCAGCGGTGCCAGACGCCGTGGCTGCTCAGGCGCATGGTGACCCAGGCAGCCGTCGTATTGACGGCCAGCAGGGAAATCAGCACCAGCAGCTGGATCAGTCCCGCATCCAGCGGCGTGGCCCCGCCCAGGATCAGCCCGACGAAGGCCCCCGGAAGGGTCACCGTCCCGGCGGTGCGCGTCTGGTCCAGACTGGGCAGGACGGCCTCGCCCGCCACCGGTCTGGCCACCATCAGGCGGGCGGCAGGCCACTGGAAGCCCAGGGCGACGGCGGCTTCGACCTCGCCCCGGCGCCCTGTCAGTTCATCCTCCACCCGCCGGCCGGACAGGGTGGTGGTGGCCATGGCCCCGCCGATCTGCTGGCCCAGGACGGCAATCAGGGCCAGTGCGTTCCACGGCAGCACGCCGGTGATGAACATCAGCGCCCCGATCGGGAAGGCGCCGGCGGCGATCGGGACGGCGGCGGTCCACCAGCGGCCCTCCGGCGCGATCCGGTGGCCGGCGGTCCAGGCCGCCACGACGAACATCAGGGCCACGAACAGCAGCGCCAGCCCCTGGTGGCCCGCCAGCTGGCCAATGACCAGGGCGACGACGGCCAGTTGGACCAGGGCACGCAGGCCCGCGATGACCATGTCCCGGAAGCGCCGGCCCAGGGCGGTCCGCCAGAGGGTGGCCGCGATGGCCAGCAGCACGGCCAGCAGGACCCAGCTGACCGGGCCGGTGTTCAGCAGCGTTGAATTGTCCACAGTGTGCATTATCCCGGCTCCCCGGTCCGCGACCGGACCGCGACCGGACCGGGGGTGCGGCACGTCCGCTGTCCGTCCCCTTCGCCGAGTGTCGAGATCCGCCCCCGAGAACTGTTTTTTGGGGGTGGATCTCCACACTGACGGGGGGCTAGGCTGGGTGACCGTGACCGTCGTCGTTGAACCCACCGGAAGCTTCCCCTACGAAATCCGCTCCTTCCCCGCCTAGCGGAGCCCCGAGGGGATGGACACCGCCACCAGGAAATGGATCCAGGCCGTGCTGTTGGGGTTCCACGACGGCGTCGGCGAGGACGCGGCGCTGGAGAAGTTCGTGGAGTCCGAGGAGAAGGACGGGCGTATCCTGTCCGGCGCCTACACACAGGCCTCGGCCCGGCCACCCATGTCCGGTCCCTGCACGTGGACACCGGGCCCAAATTCGGTTTCAAGCGGCCCCACTGCGGCCTGGCAGGCATGGTGGAAATTGCGGACGCGACGCAGCTGCAGGAGCTGGAGCCGGAGCTGTTCGCCCGGCTCCACGCCGTTTCCTTCGGCTCGATCGGCCGCCAGGATGCCTACAGTTACCTGGCTTCCGGCGCCTGGACCTACGAGCATCCGGAGCCGGATAAAAGCGTGCGTGCCGCGGTCCACTACGGGCCGGACGGTAAGCCGGATGGCTATGTGTCCTACAAGTTCACCGGCTGGGATGCCCCCGCCACGGTTGCCGTCCGGGACCTGCTGGCGACCACCGACCAGGCCTACCTGGCGCTGTGGAAATACCTGGGTTCGATCGATTTGGTGCAGCGCGTGCGCTGGAACCGGGCGCCGGTGCAGGATCCGCTGGAGTGGGCCCTGGCGGACAAACGCGGCTACCAGGTCAAGTCCATGGAGGACAGCCTGTGGTTGCGCATCCTGGACACGGCCGCGGCGCTGGACGAAAGTGCCCCGGCTGACCTGGAGGTCGGGGCGGCCGAGCTGGCCTCGCTGTACCTTTCCGGAGTTCCCGCCCGGACGCTGGCTGCCGCCGGCACGGTGGACGAGCTCTCCGCGGGAGCGGCAGCGCGTTTCGACGCCCTTTTCGGCGCTCCGATGCTGCCGCACAGCCGCACGGACTTCTAGCCGCGCCAACGTTTCACTCCGCAACGGATGGCGCCTCGGAGCCGCCCTTTGAGCGCCACACCAGCACCTTGCGCATCATCCGCCGCGCGGTCCGTTGCCCCGTGCAAAAGCCGCCGGACCGCCGTCGGACTTTTGCCAATCGTTGCGGGATACGACTAGACTAAACGGGCGCGTAGTGCGCGTATTCAATCACCTATCCACAATCGGAGTCCCTACTACATGACCATCACGACCCCCGAGAAGACCAGTACCCCCGTAGTCGCTATTAACGACATCGGTACGGCTGAGGACTTCCTCGCAGCTATTGACGCCACCATCAAGTACTTCAACGACGGCGATCTCGTCGAAGGTACGGTTGTCAAGGTTGACCGCGACGAGGTTCTGCTCGACATCGGTTACAAGACCGAAGGTGTCATCCCTTCCCGTGAACTGTCCATCAAGCACGACGTTGATCCCGGAGACGTAGTTTCCGTTGGCGATCTCGTCGAAGCCCTGGTGTTGACCAAGGAAGACAAAGAAGGGCGCCTGCTGCTCTCCAAGAAGCGTGCTCAGTACGAGCGTGC
>JBBRKU010000042.1:0-9225 GCA_038231735.1 Actinomycetales bacterium
ATGGCATCGCCGGGCTGGTGAAGGCGGATGCTGCCGGCCGGGATGTGGTGATCGTCTTGGATAACGCCGTCGCCCTGGATGAAATGAGCACCGGGGTCATCGTGCACCTGCTGCTGACCCGGACCGCCAAAATCATTGCCATCACCCAGAACGCGGGCGATTTGCCTCCGGACTTCCATTGGCTGCTGCATGACGGGCAGCTGGGCGAGGTCAAACTGGAACGCTTTTCGTTGAATCAGACCCGACAGGTGCTCCTGGGTATCCTCGGTCATCCGGCCACGGCCGGGGCGGTCAGTTCCCTGCACTGCGCCTCCAGTGGCAATCCGATGCTTCTGCACGCCCTCGTTTCCGAGCAGCGCCGCAACCGGAACCTGGAGCTGAAGGGATCGGTGTGGGCCTTGCGTGGGCCGATCAGCCATGAAGGCGGGACCCGGGTCGAGGATCTGTTCCGGGCACGATGGGATCGCGAGACTCCCGAAGTCCGATCCATCATCGAGCTGCTCTCGCTGGCGCGCCGCGTTCCGCTCGGGAGGCTCGCCACCATTGTCAGTGCCGACGTCCTGGCGGAAATGGAGGATCAAGGCACCATCCGCGTGGACTCCAGCACTCGGCGCTGGGTGAGCCTGCACGAGTCGTACTACGGCGACGTGGTCCGCAGCTGGCTCTCGCTTCCGCGCCGGCGCGAACACTTCGCCCTGCTGTTTGGTTTGAAGCAACCTATCGTTGAGGAACTGAGCGCCGAGGACCTGGTCTCCTATGCCTCGTGGACCCTCGACTGCGGAGCGGACCTGACGCCGGAAACGGCGTTGGCTGCGGGCAAGGCGGCCGTGCAATTGTTCGACCCGCAGCTTGCGCTGCGCTTTGTCGGCGGAGTCGACCGCCGTGACCCGTGCTGGATTGCCGGACAGCAGCAGAAGGCCTCGGCATACCTCACGTTGCAGGAGCCGGCGCGGGCGCTGGCAGCCTTGGACTCGGTGAGCCCGGAGCAATTGGCAGGGCTTTCCGGGCTGGATTACGCCCACCATGTCGCCGTTCGCAGTCAGGCCCTGCGCTGGCTGGCCGACGGCACCGATGTTCTGGGGCAGATTGTGCACGCCCGCAAGGAACTAAAAAAGCGCCCGACGACGGGAGCCAGCCGGAACGATCGCACTCCGCTGCGGGCCGAGGACATTTTGGATCTGGCCGAATTCGAGTACCACGGCTTTGCCGGCGAATACGCCCGGTCGCTGGATCGGGTCGAGGCCGGACACGGTAACCCCGAGCGGAGCAGGCAGTTCCGGCTCCACTGTGGCACCCTGCTGGTTGAGGCCTGGTCCTCGACGGGCCGTGAGGTAGACGCTCTGGAACTGGCAGACAGGCTATCCGGCACCCTCTTGAAGCCGGAGACGGAGCCGTGGCTCGCGGATGCCTTCGCCATCCGGTACTCGACGGCGCTGCTGCTTGCCGGACATTGGCGCAAATCCATCCAGGTTCTGGAAACGGTGCTGGAAGGGACGCCGGCCAGAATCCATTTTGTGGGCGGCGCCGTCGAGGCGGCCATCGGTCTGGCGTACGCCTACGCCGGGCAGCCGGACACGGCGTTGCCGCCCTTGCTCTCGGCCGTTGCCCAGTTGGAGATCCGGCCCACCAGAAACCTATTGGGGCTGGCCCAGGCGGCCGCTGCGTATGCCTACGCCCAGCTGGGCAACACCACCGAGGCGTATGAACACCTGGGTCTCCTGACAGACCGCCCTGGGCCCCGTCCCTGGCAGAACACCGCCGCCGTCGACTTCTGCGCGGCCATGGCCAGGCACTTGCTCGGTGATACCTCCGCGAGGGACTGGCTGATCGCCCAGGCCGGGCGCGACGTTGAGCATGGGCGCTTCACCAGCGCCGGAATCAACCTGTTCGGCGCCACCGTGGGAGGAACGGAGGACGAACTCCGGTTCATGGAGGATGTTTCCTCGCACCGACAGGGGCCGCTGTCTGAGCTCTCCCGTCTGGTGGCCATTGGTGCCCGGGTCGGCAATCCGCAGATGCTGATCCAGGCGTGCGACATCGCCGGCGCACTGGCGTTGGACGCGACCGAGGCCCGCTGTGCAGCTCTTGCCCAGGACATCGCGCTGCAGTCCGGGGACATGCTCTCCGCGGCCGCCGCCCGCAGCCGGGTGGAACGTCTCTACCGATCGGTACCCGGCGCGCCGGCACCGGCGCATCCGGAGATCCGCGTGCTGACTGAACGCGAGCTGCAGATTGCCCGGCTGGCGGCCAAGGGCATGTCCAACCGGGACATTGCCGCCGAGGTGGGCGTCTCGGTCCGCACCATCGAAGGCCACCTGTACCAGACCTTCACTAAACTGGGCGTGTCCTCCCGAACCGACCTGATAGGACTTCTATAACGCACAACTGAACCCGGGAGCTTCTATGGCAGCTATCACTTGGACACTTGAGTAGAGGAACTGTGGATTCGTAATGACAGGGGAAAACGAGCTCGTCGGTCGCGGCGAGGCAATGGCGGCCGCCGTCAGCGCCTTGCGGAGTCCGTCGCGGGCGGCCGATTTTTTCGTTGCGGATCCCGGCATCGGAAAATCGGTGCTGATGGACGCCGTCGCCCGGGAGTTGGCCTCCGAGATGACTATTGTGCGGTTGCACGGCAGCCCTTCCCTGGCAAACGTTCCTTATGGCGTGTTGGCCACCTACCTGGAGGAGCTACCGGTCGAGGAGGCCAGCCATCCGGTGGCCGTGCTGCGGGCCATCTGGGCCCGTTTCGAGCGCCAGCGCGCGGAGGAGCAGCGTCCGTTGCTGCTGCTGGTCGACGACGCCCATGACCTGGATGACGCGTCGGCGTCTGTCATCGTGGAACTTGTCAGCGCCAACTGGGCAAAGTTCCTGGGCGCCTCCCGGTCCCGTCCCGGTGTTCCGCGGCCGCTGACGCAGCTGTGGTACGAAGGGCTGGCCGAACGCATCGATCTGCAGCCGCTGACACCGGGGCAGACGCAGACCCTGATCGAAACAGAGCTGGACGGCATGATCCTGCCCAGCACCTGCGAGCTGATGTGGACCGCGACCGGCGGTAATCCGCTGCACCTGCGGTGCCTGCTCGATGAGGCCCGGGCCACCAATACCCTGATCAAGCGCAACGGCGTCTGGCTGCTGACCGGCCCGGTCGGGAACCCCGGGGCCGGGCTGTCGGATATCCTCAAGAACCAGCTGCTGCGTCGGCCCCCGGCCGAGCGTGAGGCTCTGAACCTCATTGCCCTGGCTGAGCCGGCGGCCCGGGCCCTGATCGAGGATCTGGTGGGCAGTGACGTCGTGCGCTCCATGCTGGATAACCAGCTCATCACCGCTTCCTCCGGACTGCACTCG
This sequence comes from Actinomycetales bacterium, assembly GCA_038231735.1. GTDB lineage: Bacteria > Actinomycetota > Actinomycetes > Actinomycetales > Micrococcaceae > Arthrobacter_M. The sequence continues at coordinate 3,346 of JBBRKU010000042.1, forward strand.
GTGCTCCGGCCGTGGCACCCCATCTACGGCGAGGCCCTGCGCCGGCTGGTATCCGCCTCCCGGAGCCTGCAGCTGCGCCAGCGCCTGCTGACCCATCTGGATTCCGAGCCGGTGTCCGCCGAAGGCCTGCTGCGGCTGGTCAGCTGGTCCCTGGACTGCGGGATGGAGGTGGCGGATGAACAGCTGCTCAAGGCCGCCTTCCTGGCGAGCAAATTATTCCAGAATGACCTGGCGCAGCGGGCCGCCGCTGCCGTCCGGGACCCGCGCCTGCAGATCTCGGCCAGGGCTGTCAGGGCCCGTGCGTACTACAACGTCGGCAACTACGTCCAGGCCGCACAATTGCTGGAGAAGGATTTCGCCACCGGCAAGGAGCTGCCGGACGTGATGGTGGGAAGTCTGCTGTGGGCCGCCACGCGCTCCGCCTTGGGCCACGCGCCCCAGCAGATCACAGCCGACGCCGCCGAGTTGCGCCGGGCCGGGGAGCGGATTGCCGCAGCCCATCCGGCGGACGCTGCGGCGATCCTTGCTGGCACCCGCCACCGCAGCCAGCTGCTTGAACTGATGGCACTGTCCCTGGCCGGAGACTATGTCAGCCTGGTCAAACAGCTCGATGGCATGGAACCGCCGCCCGGAACCGTAGATAACCGGCCGGTACAGACCCGGGTCTTCGCGCTGGTCATGCGCTCCGAACACATGATGGCGACGGGGAACTTCGTCAGGGCCCAGGGCCTCGCTCAACGTGCCATGGACCTGCTGGCGGATGAGGACGAAGAGCTGTTCTTCTTCTCCGAATTTGTCCTGGTCCGGTTCCTGAGCGCCGCCATCACAGCGGCGGATTGGAAGGCGGCCCAGCACGCCCTGAGCCGCTACTCGGCCGCCTCCAGTGACGGTCTGATCTCCTTCGGCGGTGGCGTCCACAGCGCCAAGGGTCTCATCCTCCTGCGGCAAGGGAAGTCAGGGGAGGCCCTGCGCATCCTGGTGCCGGCGGTCGAATCGCTCCGGCTCAACGACTCCATGCAACTCTTCCCCGTCACCACGGCCATGGCTTTCTACGCCGCCGCGGTGGAAGGTGACCGGACCTTGGCCTGGCGGCTGCTGGATGATTTCCGGCAAAGCGGGAATGCGGGGGCCAAGTTCGCGCAGGCCTACGCCGTGGCCTATTCCGCCGCGGGGCTCGAATGCCTCTACCGCGACGGAGCCGGGCTGGCCGAGTTGCGGCGCCAAGCCCAGGAAGCGCAGGAATGGGGCATGGCGGGCATGGCGTTCCACGCCCTGACACTGTGCCTTGAGCTTGGCTCCCGCGACGAAGCGGCCACCGTCCGGGAACTGGCCAAATCGGTTGATAGTCCGTGGGCCGACGCCTGGGGGCAGTATGCCAACGCCCTGCACGACGGCGGCGCATCAGCCTATCTGCGCGCGGGCCTTGCGCTCCATGCGGTTTCGATGACCAGGGCCGCCCGGGACTGCTTTGTGCGGGCGGCGGATCTCTTTGAACAAAGCGGCGATGTCCAGGGGGCCGCGGCTGCGCACGCCCATAGCGAGCGCTGCGCCGCTGAGCTGGGCGGACCCTTCATCAGGACAACCGTCAGCAAGGGCACGCCGCCGGTAGCCAAGCTCACGCGCCGGGAACGGGACATCGTGGCCATGGCCGCTGATGGGCTCTCCGACCGGCAGATCGCGGACCAACTGATGGTCTCGATCCGCACGGTCGAGGGACATTTGTACCGCAGTTACCTCAAGCTCGGTGTGCGCCGGCGCGAGGGCCTGCGCGAGGCGGCAAGCCTGGCTTTGGACTGATTCCGCGGAGACGGCTAGCCGTTCGACCTGGACGTTCGAACTAGCCGTTCGACACTGCCTGGCGCAGCGCGTCCTCGGCCGCCACCCAGGAGAGCATGGCGCACTTGACCCGGGCCGGGTATTTGGCGACACCGGACAGCGCGGCAGCGTCCCCCAGGGTTTCCTCGTCCGCCTCAAGAGCGCCGCGGGAGCGCATGACCTCGCGGAAATGATTGATCAGATCCTGAAGTCCGGCCGGATCCAGATCCCCAGCCAGATCCGCGAGCACCGACGCGGACGCCATCGAGATGGTACAGCCGTCGCCGTGCCAGCGGAGGGCTCCGACCTTTCCCTCGCGGACTTCCAATCGAAGAGTGATCTCGTCCCCGCAGACCGGATTGAACTGGTGGGACTGTCCCACCCCGGCCTCGCGCGGGACGGTGGCGGCCTGGCTTTCGGTCAGGTCCGCGCCGTGCCGTGCCTTGGCATGGTCGAGAATAATCTGCTGATAGAGGGCGTCCAGCTCGCTCATGCCTCCGACCGCCGATCCGCCACGCCAAAGTATTCGCGGACCTGGCTCACGGCCGCGAGGAAGGCATCCACCTCGGCGGTGGTGTTGTACAGGTACGTGCTGGCACGGGTGCTTGCGGTCAGCCCCAACCTGCGGTGCAGCGGCTGCGCGCAATGGTGTCCGACCCTGACCGCGATGCCCTGGGCATCCAGGAACTGGCCGACATCATGGGCGTGCACTCCGTCAACATCGAACGCGGCGAGTCCGATCCGTTCACGGCCGGGCGCCGGTCCCAGGACACGGACACCGTCAAGGCTGCTCAGCCCGCGCACCAGCCGCTGGCCCAGTTCGGCCTCCCACCGGGCGATCCGCTCCATGCCGGTCTCCTGCAGGTAACGCACCGCGGCGGCAAAGGCAACGGCCTGTGAAATCGGCTGCGTTCCGGCTTCGAATCGCTGTGGCGCCGGGAGGTACTCGGCGCCCTCCATGGTCACCCTGGTAATCATGGAGCCGCCGGTGAAGAACGGAGGCATGGCATTGAGCAGTTCCCTCCGGCCGTAGAGGGCGCCGATGCCCGTGGGCCCCAGCATCTTGTGGCCCGAAAAGACGGCGAAGTCGACGTCCAGGGCCTTCAGGTCCAACGGCAGATGCGGTGCCGATTGGCAGGCGTCCAGCACCACCAGGGCGCCCACCCGGTGAGCCAGGTCCACCAGGGTCTCCACCGGGTTGATGGTTCCAAGCACATTGGAGGCATGGGTGAACGCAACGATTTTGGTGCGCTGGGTCAGCCACTCCCCGGCCCCCGCCAGCTGCAGGCTGCCGTCGTCGTCGATCGGGATGTAGCGAAGCGCAGCGCCGGTGCGCCGGCACAGTTCCTGCCACGGAACCAGGTTGGCGTGGTGCTCCATTTCCGTCACGAGCACTTCGTCTCCAGGAGCCAGCGCAAAGCGGCGGGCATCCGGGCCAAGGCCGGCGGCTCCGGCGTTGGAGAAGGAGTAAGCGAGGAGGTTCAGCCCAGCGGTGGCGTTCTGGGTCCAGATCAGTTCCTCCGGTTCGACGCCGACAAAGCCCGCCACGGCAGCCCGTGCGTCCTCGAACGCATCCGTCGCCGCCACGGCAAGATGATGAGCTCCGCGATGCACGGCGGCATTGCGTTGCTCATAGTACTCCTGCTCCGCCTCGAGCACACTGAGCGGGTTTTGTGACGTGGCTCCGGAATCCAGGTAAATCAGGGGCTTGCCGAGGACCGGGCGGTGAAGGATGGGAAAGTCGTTTCGAATGCGGGATACCTCCGCGGCGCTTAAGACGGCCGTTCCCGCTTGCTGTACATGGGCTGGACCTACGGCCAAGTTTGCCACTCCTCTGGATTAGGACATGTTTGCTTTTCCTTATTGTCCCACGGTCCCGCCGCAGAGTCCCTGCCGGTGCTCTTAACCGGCTCCGTGCCATGCTGGCACCCCTGGCGTGCGACGGCAAACTACGCGGGCAGTGCGAGTGCTGATGTAATGATTCACCGCGTACCCGATGTTACCTGCGGGTATTTTCTCCGTGCGGGACGCAGCACATGCGAGTACTTGGACGCGATCCGAGTAGTCGTCCGGCAAAAAACCAGGTACCACTGGCCGGCGGAGGCCCGGAAATTGCAAGAAAGTCGGGTACCGGCTACTGGTGCCTCGCGCTGCCGGCGCGGCTTGACTGGGTTATGCAACAACCGGTGTCTAGCACTAGGGGTCACAAATGGCGGAAGTCACAGCGCGTCTCGTGAACGTCAGCGAGAAGCGGCCGGCCGAATCGTCGGAACAGAAGCTTCGGTTCAGTGTCACCCCCAGCGCAGACGCCAATGTTGCACTCGTCAACCCAACCGGGACGGAGAAGGTTGACATGTCCGCTGCTGCACAGCGGACTCCCCGAACAGAGCTGGCGGCATCAGGGCCCCGAGGGACCGGGGCTCTATCCCCAGTTGCCGCCAGCTCTTTTCATTCTCTGTTTATGAAAGCTCTGCCCATGACTTTACCGTCCACCAGAGCGCCGTCCACGCCAGCCTCGTCCATGGGAGCGGCCCAGGCCCCCCTCCAAGACACAATTTCCGGGGGGACCCGATGAGCCAGATCCCGGCGCGTGCGCCCTTCAGCCTTAGATTGCGGGCAGCCCGCGGCCTGCACCGGATGGCACCGGCGGCGGCGCCTTCGATGCCGGCCACCGTCAGCGCTGCTTCCACTGCCGACATCGCCGGCCGGACCTCCGGCCGGACCTCCGGCCGCGAATGGGTCCGCTTCCTGCGCAACTGCCTCAAGGTGACCGATGCCCTGCTCATTGCGTTCGCGGTTTTTGCCGGTTTCCTGTTCCGGTCCAACGGCATCAACCCCTTCGAGTTCAACGACTACAACGGTCGCAGTGCCGCCATGGCGGTGGTCCTGCTGGTGCTGTGGACCGGGGCCCTGGACATCTACCACACGCGCGATCCCAAGGTGCTCGGCGTCGGGGCCGACGAATACAAGAGAGTGGCTACCGCAAGCCTTCGGGTCTTTGGATTCCTGGCCATCGTCCTGGTCGTCCTCAAGCTGGAACTGGCAGGTGCTTTCTACATTGCCACGCTGCCCGTGGGTCTGATCGCACTGACGGGCAACCGGTGGATCTTCCGGCGCTGGCTCACCCGTGAACAGGGCAAGGGCCACTACCTCTCCAAGGCCATCGTCATCGGAGAAGCCGAAGATGTCAGGTATGTGATCAAACAGATTGCCAAGAAGTCCGGCGCCGTCTACGAGATTCTGGGGGCTGCGCTGCCAGGCGCCCGGCGCGGGGCCGGCCTGAACGTCGACGGCCAGCATGTACCGGTTCTCTCCTCGACGGACGACGTCGTCCGGACAGTGAGCCGGACGGGAGCCAACGCAGTGATAGTGGCCGGGCCGGTACCCGGCGGAAACCAGTTCATCCGCGAACTCGGATGGCGGCTCGAGGAGCACTCGGCGGAAATGGTCCTGGCCTCAACACTGACGAACGTCGCCGGACCGCGCATCCACTGGCGTCCGGTGGAGGGCCTGCCACTGATGCACGTGGACATACCGCAATACTCCGGCGCCAAGCACGTGCTCAAGCGGGCCGTGGACCTCGCGGCATCCGCGATGGCGCTGCTGATCCTCTCGCCGTTGCTGCTGGCCTTGGCGCTGATCATCAGGCATGACAGCCCCGGTCCGGTGTTCTTCTGCCAGGAGCGCGTGGGTAAGGAAGGCCAGCGCTTCAAGATGGTCAAATTCCGTTCCATGGTCACCACAGCGGAGGCAGAGCTTGGGGCCCTGATGGCCATGAACGAGGGCGCCGGAGTGCTGTTCAAGATGGCGAACGATCCGCGGATCACCAAGTGCGGGCGTTGGATGCGCAAATACTCCCTTGATGAACTGCCGCAGTTCTTCAACGTCCTGCTGGGGCACATGAGCCTGGTGGGGCCGCGTCCGCCGCTGGCCCGGGAGGTCAGCGGGTATGAACGGCACACCCGCCGGAGGTTGCTGATCAAGCCGGGCATCACCGGACTGTGGCAGATCAACGGGCGATCGGACCTGGCCTGGGACGACGCCGTCCGGCTGGATCTGTACTAC
>JBBRKU010000043.1:0-9153 GCA_038231735.1 Actinomycetales bacterium
GCTGGTCAATGGCCAGCCCGCCGACGCGCGCACCGATATCTATTCGGTAGGCATCATGCTCTACGAAATGCTCACCGGCCATCAGCCGTTCCGCGGCGATCTGCCCATCCACGTCGCCATGCAGCACGTCACCGCAACGGTACCGGCACCCTCGCTTGAACTACCGGGTCTCTCCCCCGACCTTGACGAGCTGGTGCGCTGCTGCACCGAGAAGGACCCCGAAGCCCGTCCCGCCGACGGCGACGCGCTGCTGGAGGACCTGCGGCACATCCGCACCTCGCTCAGCGATGCCGAGCTGGACTACGGGTCCGCGGCCGCCACGGTGCCGCGCCGGCCGCAGCGCGCTCCGAGCTCGCCCACGCAGCTGGTCGCGCAGCCGACCGAGGCCATTTCCCGCGCCGCCAATCCGACCACGGTGATGCCGGCCGGCCAGCGGCCGCAGTCCTACGCTGCGCAGTCCTATGCGGCGCAGTCCCACACAGCGCAGTACGGCGACGACGGCTACTCCGACGGGGTTTACGGGGACGGTGTTTATGGAGACAGTGCCGACAGGGACTCCGGCTACGGGGACGCCCGGCAAGGCGACACGCGCACCCTAGGTGGCCGGCCCAACCCCGGCGCCTTCTATCCGCCCTCGGACACGGCGCCGGTGCCCGTTCCGAACAAGCGCGCGGCCAAGCGACAGGACCGCGAGGTCCAGAAGGCGCAGGCCCGCGCGGCGGCCCGCCCGTCCCAGACTCTGCAGCGTGGCAATCCGCGCCGCCGGGGCCTGATCTGGCTGATCCTGCTCCTGGTCCTGGCCCTGCTGGCCGCCGGCGCGGGCTGGTTCTTCGGTCTGGGCCCCGGCGCGATGGCCACTGTCCCGGATGTCAGGAACAAGACCGTGGCCCAGGCGCAGTCCCTGCTGCAGGCACAGGGCTTCAACTCAACCAGCAAAGATGTCAACGACGAGAGCGTCCAACAGGGCCTGGTGGTGACGAGCGACCCAGGGCCCCGGACGCAGCAGCGTAGGTTTCAGCCCGTAACCCTGCTGGTCTCCAAGGGACCGGTGCTCTACGCGGTGCCCAAGCTGGTGGGCGGCACGCTCGACCAGGCCAAGGTTGCCCTGAACGGTGCCAAACTGGCGCTGGGAAACATCGCCGAGCAGTACGACGATCAGACTGCGGCCGGGGTGGTGCTCAGCCAGGATCCGGCGCCCGACGCCCAGAAACGCGGCGCCACGCCCGTCAACATCGTAGTGTCCAAGGGCCCGACGCCGATCCCGGTGCCGAGCGTCGTGGGCCGGGATAAAGACGAAGCGGTAAAGGCCCTGGCGGATCTGGGCCTGAACCCGCAGATTGCTCCCGATACCGTCTACGACAAGAAGGTCCCGGCAGGCGCAGTGGTGTCCCAGGACCCCGCCAACGGCACCCTCACTAAGGGCGGCACCGTGACCCTGACCCTTTCCAAGGGCCCGAAAATGGTGCATGTCCCCAGCTACATCGGCAAGCAGGCGGATAAGGCGACCAAAGAACTGCAGCAGCTGGGTTTCGATGTCCAGGTCAACAACATTCTCGGCGGATTCTTCGGCACAGTCCGCGACCAGAACCCCGCTGACGAAGATGTCCCCGAAGGCTCCACCATCACCCTAACGGTCGTCTAGCCCGACTGTCGTGGTGAAGGGGCCAGGGAGCGGCTTCGGGCGCCCGCGAAGCGGGCGGGGCCCCTTCACCACGACGGTCAGAACGGACTACGAGCGCTTGGAGAGGGCTCCCGCCACCAGGAACGCCATTTCCAGCGACTGCATATGGTTCAGGCGCGGATCGCAGACGGACTCGTACCGCTCCAGGAACGCCTCCTGGTCGATCGGATCCGCCCCACCCAGGCACTCCGCGACGTCGTCGCCCGTCATTTCGACGTGCAGCCCACCGGGGAAGGTCCCCAGCGAACGGTGTACCTCGAAGAAGCCGCGCACCTCGTCGATGACGTCGTCGAAATTGCGCGTCTTGTAGCCGTTGGGCGAGGTCACGGTGTTCCCGTGCATGGGGTCCGTCACCCACAGCACCTGGGCGCCGGAGTCCGTCACCTTCTTCACCAGCTGGGGCAGCTTTTCGCGGATATTTCCGGCACCCATCCGGGTGATGAAAGTCAGCCGGCCGGGCTCGCGCTGCGGGTCCAGCTTGTCGATCAGGCGCAGGGCATCGTCGCCGCTGGTTCCCGGACCGAGTTTGACGCCGATCGGGTTGCGCACGCGGGAGAGGTAGTCCACGTGCGCGTGGTCCAGTTCCCGGGTGCGTTCGCCGATCCAGAGGAAGTGGGCAGAGGTGTCGTACGGCAGGCCGGTACGTGAGTCGATCCGGGTCAGTGCCCGCTCATAGTCCAGCAGCAGGGCCTCGTGGCTGGCAAAGAACTCCACGCGTTTGAGCGCCTCGAAGTCGGCGCCGCACGAATCCATGAACTTAATGGCGCGGTCAATATCCTTGGCCAGTGATTCGTAGCGGGTGTGCGCGGGGTTCTCGGTGAAGCCCTTGTTCCACAGGTGGACCAGGCGCAGGTCCGCAAAACCGCCCTGCGTGAACGCGCGGATCAGGTTCAGCGTCGAAGCCGACGTGTGGTAGGCCTTGAGCATCCGGGAGGCATCGTGGGCGCGGGATTCCGGCGTGAAGTCGTAGCCGTTGACGATGTCGCCCCGGTACGCCGGCAGGGTCACGCCGTCGCGGGTTTCGTCATTGGAGGATCGCGGCTTGGCGAACTGGCCCGCCATCCGGCCCATTTTGATCACCGGCATCGAGGCACCGTAGGTCAGCACGACCGCCATCTGCAGGATGGTCTTGACCCGCGAGCTGATCTTGTCCGCCGTCGCTCCGCCAAAGGTTTCCGCGCAGTCGCCGCCCTGCAGCAGGAAGGCCTTGCCTTGGGCAGCCTTCGCCAGCCGGTCGCGCAGAATGTCCACCTCGCCGGCAAAAACCAGCGGCGGCAGGATGGAAAGTTCCTTGATGGAGGCTTCGTAGGTGGCCGCGTCCACCCACGACGGCTGCTGCGAAATGGGCATGCCTCGCCAGTCATCCAGCCCCGGATAGTTGGCCGCACCGCTCTGGGCAGCGCTGGTGGGCTGCGTTCCGGCCGCAGTTGCCCCTGTTGGCGAGCTGGTCAGTGAATCGGTCCGGGCGGGTGTTGAAAGGTCAGTCACGCGTTAAGCCTAGTTGCTGTGCGGCGTTAGGGACGCCTGAATCCGTAACGGATCCGCCGGGGCCGTCACAAAAAGCGGCCGACGGCGTCAGTCGGCTGCCGCCGGGCTGCTCGGTTCCGCCGGACTAGGCTGGGCCGGGATGCCCGGCGTTGCGGGCCTCGGAGCTGCGGGACTCGGCGCTGCCGCGCGTTCCGGACCGGAGCCATTCGGGGAGACATGGTGCCCGATCACGGTCACGGCTCCCGGCCTGACCACATTGTCCACGGCCGGGTCCAGCCGGACCGCGGCGCTCCTAGCCTCGCTGCTCGCTTTGCCGGCCTTCTTGGCCGCCAGCCGCTCTTTAACCGTGCTCGCGTACATGTCCACGTACTCCTGGCCGGAGAGGCGCATCAGCTCATACATGATCTCGTCCGTCACCGAGCGCTGCACAAAGCGGTCATTCTCCAGGCCCTGATAGCGGCGGAAGTCCATCGGCTCGCCAAAAATGATCCCGATGCGGCGGATATTGGGGATCCTGCGGCCAATGGGCTGGACCTTGTCCGTGCCTATCATCGCCACCGGAATAACCGGGACCCCGGTGGTCAGCACCAGCTTGGCCACGCCCACCTTGCCGCGGTACAGCTTGCCGTCCGGACTGCGCGTCCCTTCCGGGTAGATCCCCAGCAGGCCGCCGTCCTTGAGAACCTGCATGCCGGAATCGAGCGAATTTGCGGAGGCAGCGCCGCCGGAGCGGTCCATCGGCAATTGGTTTGTCAGCCGGAAAAAGGCGGCCGTGAGCTTTCCCTTAAGCCCCTTGCCCGTGAAATATTCGAGTTTGGCCAGGAAAACCACCGGCCTGGGCACCATCAGGGGCATGAAAATCGAGTCCGAGAAGGAGAGGTGGTTGCTGGCCAGCACGGCCGGTCCGTCCGCCGGAACGTTGTCCAATCCCTTGATCCAGGGACGGAACAGCAACTTCAGCAGCGGACCCATGAATATCCGCTTCATCACCCAATAGAACACGCGGCGTTTCCCTCCTGCTGCCTGATTGCAACCCTACTCTAGTGAGAAAACACCGGAATGGTGACACGATAGCCGTATGGGACTTTCACCGGCCACCGGGGCATCGATGTCGTTCTCCAGCCCCGGCCACGGTGCCCTGGCACAGGTCGGCGTGGCCTTGAGCCACGGCTTCACCGGTTCGCCGGTGAGTTTGCAGGCCTGGGCCGAGTATCTGGCCGAGCAGGGCTTCGCCGTCAACCTGCCGCTGCTGCCGGGCCACGGCACCCGCTGGGAGGAACTGGCCGGGACGCGCTGGGACCAGTGGTACCGGGTGTTCGAGGACGCGTATCTGGAACTGGCGGACCGGTGCGACGTGGTCTTCACCGCCGGCTTGTCCATGGGCGGGGCCCTGGCCCTGCGCGTAGCGCAGCACCACCCGGTGGCGGGCGTCGTCGTCGTCAATCCCGGGCTCACGTTCTCGGATCGCCGGGCCCGGATTTCGGGTCTGCTGAAGTATGTCGTCAAAAGCGTTCCGGCGATCGGCAATGACATTAAGCTGGCAGGGGTGAGCGAGCAGGCGTATGAGCGCACCCCCGTAGCGGCGGTACATCAGCTCGCGGGACTCTTCGCGGACACCATCGCCGGGCTGCCCGGGGTTACCGCCCCCACCCTGGTCTTCCGCTCCACCGTTGACCGCGTGGTCCCGGACTCCTCCCTGGACATCATTTCCGAGCGCATCGGGACGGATCAGGTGGAAATTGTCAGGCTGGAAAACAGCTACCATGTTGCCACCATGGACAACGACGCCCCGCGGATCTTCGAAAGGTCCGCAGCATTCTTCCGGGAGCATTCAGGTGGTCAATAAGCCAGAACAGAACCCTTCGGATCCCTCCGCCAATGACGACGACGAGGCCGTCTGGCTGGATCTGGTAGCGCGCTTGGAGGCGACCACCAGCGGACTGCCCGAGACCGGCCAGCGGAAGGCGTTCACCGACTTTGATCCGCTGGGGGTTTCCCGGCCGGCGGACCGGGGCAGTTCGCCTCCCGTTGAGCCGAAGCCGGGTCCGACGGAGGGCCGCGACGGGGCCCCGGTGGAACCCGGTATGCATCCGCGTCCGCACTCCCGTCCACATTCGGCAGACCCCGAGGGACTGCACGATTCCGGCGGGCCGCGGGACTACGACGCCGACGATGGCGACGGGGATTTTGTCCCCGGGGAGCCGCCGTCGCTGGCCAATGTGGAACCGGCCATCATGCTCGCCTGGATCGGCGCACTGGGCGCCCCGGTCGGGCTGCTGCTGACGGCCATGCTGTGGCGTGATGCCCCGCTGACCGCCATCTTTGGCATGGTGGCGGTGTTCCTGATCTGCGCCGGCTACCTGATTTTCCGGCTCCCGGCCAGCCGCGGGGAGGACGACGACGACGGTGCTGTCGTCTGAGCCGGCTGCGGGCTAGGGCCGGGACCGGCTGCTGATCCGGGAAAGGTCCGCCGCGCCGATCATCCCCGCCCGAGCCCCCAAAGCCGCCAGAGAAATCTCCGCCGCCGGCCGGAAACCGCGGCCGGTGAGATTGCGGGCAAACGCATGGCGCGCCGGTTCCACCAGCAGATCGCCGGCCTCGCAGAGCCCACCACCGATCACGAACTTGCCCGGGTCAAGTGCCGCGGCCAGGTTGGCCAGGCCCAGTCCCAGCCACTCACCGACGTCCTCCATCAGATCCCGGGACACGGCATCCCCGGCCAGCGCCAGCTCGGTCACCACGGCGCCGGTGATTGAATCCACGTTGCCGTCCACGGCGCGCAGCAGCTCCTGAGCCACCGGTGAATTGGCCCGTGCCAGCTCGCGGGCCTCCCGCCCCAGGGCGTTTCCGGACGCATACTGCTCCCAGCACCCCCTGTTGCCGCATTCGCAACGGTGTCCCCCCGGCATGATGACCTGGTGCCCAAACTCCCCTGCCATGCCGAACCGGCCGCGTTCCAGGTGCCCGTCCATCACCATCGCCCCGCCGATTCCGGTCCCCAGGGTGATGCCGACCAGACGGCTCTGCCCCTGGCCGGCACCGAAGCGCCACTCGGCCCAGGCCGCCGCATCCGCATCATTGGTTAGGACCACCCGGCGGCGGAGCAGTTTCTCCAGGTTCTCCCGCAGCGGCTCGTTCCGCCACGCCAGGTGCGGGCTGAACAGCACGGTACTGGCGCTGAGGTCCATCCACCCCGCCGCGCCGATCCCCACCGAGGCCACCCGGTGCTCCGCGGACAGTTCCCGGACCAGATCCACAATGGTGGCCTCCACGGCCCGCGGATCGCTGCCGGGAGTCTGCCGACGCCGTTCATCCAGGACGCCACCGCGCGCGTCCACTACGCCGGCGGCAACCTTGGTGCCGCCGATGTCGATGCCGATGGCCAGGCCGCGCCGGCCCAGATGCTGAGGAAACCGGCGGGACATGCCGGCGCGCGGACGCCCCGCGGCGGCTACGGCGCGCTGGTGCCAGGCTGCGGTCAGATACGTAGCGGGACGCGGAGCCCGGCTGGGTTGGTTGTCGGCCATCATTGTCATTGTAGTGACCGGACCGTCTGTCTTCTTGGTCAAAGCGGCATGTCCGACCTAATGTTACTCACCAGTAGCATTAGTGGAGGCACACTCCCGGACGCCGGATAGAGTAATGGCAACCGTAGTGGTCCTCAGATATCAAAGGAGCTATCATGCGAGAATTCAGCGTTGCGGCTGTGGTGGACGTCCCGCGGAACACCAACATCACCGATCTGGTGGTCCGGCAGGCCAAGAAGGCTTCCAACCCTGCCCTGTTCGCGCGCCGTGGCGCCGACGGCGAGTGGATCGATGTTCCGGCCACCGAATTCCAGCGCGACGTCATCGTCCTGGCCAAGGGCCTGATCGCCTCCGGCGTGCAACTTGGTGACCGCGTGGGCATCATGGCCCGCACGCGCTACGAGTGGTCGCTGGTGGACTTTGCCATCTGGTACACCGGTGCCGTTTCCGTCCCGATCTACGAGACGTCCTCCCCCAGCCAGGTCGCCTGGAACCTCGGCGACTCGGGAGCGGTGGCCGTGTTTGCCGAAAGCGGCTCGCATGAAAACATCATCCGGCAGGCCGCCAGCGCGGAGAACCTGACGGCCCTGGCCCACGTCTGGCAGCTGGAGGGCCCCGGCCTCGACCAGCTGCGCAGCGCCGGCAAGGATGTCAGCGACGCCGCTGTGGAGGAGCGCCGCACGGCACACGGCCTTGACGACCTAGCCACCATCATCTACACCTCCGGCACCACCGGCCGACCCAAGGGCTGCGAACTGACGCACGGCAACTTCGTGGAGCTCTCCGAAAACGCCCTGGGCGTGCTGGGCGATGTGGTCCCCGAAGCCTCCCAGACGATCATGTTCCTGCCGCTGGCGCACGTCTTTGCCCGGTTCATTTCCGTACTGGCGGTGGCAGCCGGGGCCAAGGTTGCGCACACGCCGGACATCAAGCATCTCCTCACGGACCTGCAGAGCTTCCAGCCGACCTTCATCCTGGCGGTCCCCCGGGTCTTCGAAAAGGTCTACAACTCCGCCTGCCTGAAGGCGGAAACGGAGGGCAAGGGGAAAATCTTCGCCGCGGCCACCGAGGTTGCCATCGCCTATTCACGGGCCCGCCAGAGCGGCTCCATCCCCTTCCTGCTCAAGGCCAAGCACGCCCTCTTCGACAGGCTCGTCTACGGCAAACTCCGCGCCGCGATGGGCGGCCGCGTCCGGCACGCCGTATCCGGCGGCGGACCACTGGGCGAGCGGCTGGGCCATTTCTTCCAGGGCATTGGACTGCAGATCCTGGAGGGCTACGGCCTAACGGAAACCACCGCACCGGTCACGGTCAACCGGCCGGCGCTCATCAAGATCGGCACCGTCGGCGCCCCGCTGCCCGGCAACGCGGTGAGAATAGCCGACGACGGCGAAATCCTCGCCAAGGGAGTCTGCGTCATGCGCGGCTACTTCGGGCGCGAGGACCTGACCGTGGACGCGTTCAGCGACGGCTGGTTCCGCACCGGAGACATCGGCGAGCTGGATGCCGAAGGCTTCCTGAAGATCACCGGCCGCTAGAAGGTAATCATTGTCACCGCCAGCGGCAAGAACGTGGTCCCGGCGATGCTTGAGGACCAGATCCGCGCGGATGCCCTGGTCTCGCAGTGCCTGGTGGTTGGCGAACAGCGGCCCTTCATTGCCGCCCTGGTGACCCTGGACGAGGAGGCGCTGCCCAAGTGGGCCGAACACCACGGCCTGCCCGCCGGAATCTCCCTGGAGGATGCCGTCAGTAACGAGACGGTCAGGGCCGCCGTCCAGGCCGCAATCGACAAGGCCAACCGTTCCGTCTCCCAGGCCGAAGCCATCAGGTCATTCCGCATCGTCCCGTCCGACTTCACGGAATCCTCCGGACACCTGACACCATCCCTGAAGGTCAAGCGGGCCCAGGTCCTGAAGGACTTCGAGGACGTTGTCGAAGAAATGTACATGGCCCGCAAGCCCGGCTGACACCCGCACCGAGCGCCTTTTCCAACCGGCCACACAATGCGCGCTCATGCCAGCACCTATCCCCGGGCCTACTGGTAGGGTCTGGGCATGGATGAAAAATTGGGGACGTTCATCGACGATTTTGCTGCCGTGGTGCAGCTGGCCCAGGCCGGACAACAACGCATTACACGAGGCGAGCAGCTCCTCTCCACACTCAGCGAACATCTTGGGGTACCGGCGCAGGATCTGCCCGTGGTGATGGAATCATTTCCCGCCCACCGTTTTGTGGAGGCGGATATCGTCCTGGCCGGCATCGCCGCCGAAGATCCTGACCATCGCCTGGTGGGCATCGGCGGTGGCGAACAGCGGCACCACTCCTCGCTGAGCGATATGCTCCAGCAGTCGCAGATCTACCCGCAGTTTCCGATGTCCCAGCCGGACTACACCAACCTGGCTGTCGGTCCGGACGAGCAACGCCAGGCCGTCGCACTGGGCGTCCGGCTGTTCACCC
>JBBRKU010000044.1:0-9143 GCA_038231735.1 Actinomycetales bacterium
CCATGCTCATGGTGTCTCCATCTGTTAGGCAGGGACGCCTTCGCGATCCCCGTCGGCGTCGCCTGATTCTATCTAACCAGCTTCGAGCAGTACGCCTGGATCTCCTGCGGCAGCGTGTTGATCTCGAGGACCTCGACTTGGTCCTCGATCATGGACTCGTCGGGGGCGTGGCCCAGCCCCTGCCGCGGTCGGGCTGTCCATCGGTGCCGCGACGACGCTGAACGCAGGGGCTCTTACCGGTCCTGAAGCAGCCCGAGGACATTGCCATCGGGGTCGGTGACGGTGGCCACCAAACGGCCGCCACCGACGTCGTGCGCGGGTTCCTTCCCTGACGGCGATTTCGCCGTTGGCCGTGCGTCTTAACCGGGCCCAGCCCGCAAGAGAGGGAGGACCACCGGAACCACGTCCGGGCGGTCGCGACAGAGGGCCAGCGGGGCGGCCGGGGCGTTGTACAGCAGGACGCTCGCCTGAATGGTGATGTCCATGGCAGTCACACTAGCAGCGGCTCGGTGAACGCGGTTCTCGATTCCTGATCGGTCGGGTCACTTGTTTCGCCACGCACGGCGGCATCCCCGCCGTCGCGCGCCGCGTGGCGCCGATATGCGTCGCTTCAGCGCAAAGAGTGACATATCTCTGACCGTCAACGGTAAACAGTGTCCTCAATTGGCTGTTGAGAGGCACGGATGATCACGTCGTCGGATTCGCGGCAAGGAAGAGTTCGCAAGTGGCGTTGTAGTAGCTCTCCGTTATCCCCTGGTGCTTCATCCCAATGCGCGTGCATACACTTCGGGATGTCCAATTATCAGGTGATGTGACTGCCACGACTTTGTCCAGTCCTTCGTTGAACCCGTATGTCAGGACTGCTGATGCAGCTTCGGTGGCGTATCCATTTCGCCAGTAGTCGGGGTGGAAATGCCACCCAATTTCGGTGTCCCCGGAAGGCTTGAGCGGTACGTCGCCGGATGCAGGGATGGATTTCAACAGAATGGTTCCGACTAGCTGGGCGTCCTCAAGCCGCTCGACGGCCCAAAAGCCGTGAACTGGATGAGCCAGGTTTCGACATCTAGTTATCAGCTTGACAGCCTCGGACCGATCCTCCATGACGCGCGGAACCATACCAATGAAACGCTGGACCTCCCAGCGCGAATACATGTCGTAGACGAAATCGGCATCATCCGGTTCCCAAGAGCGAAGTGACAGGCGATCGGTTCTGAGAGCTTTCATTGGACAATTATCTCCCTGGAGCTGATCGAACTCGATGCCCGTTGAACACGGCAGGTTACCGGTACACGAAGCGCGATAGAAGTCGACTTACTCGCTCACATTCCCTGCGTGGCACACTTCGTTCGAAGCTTTACCGATTCAAGGGCAACGGCCACAGAGGACGAATCAGCGCTTCGGGATCGGACAGCAATCGCACGCCGAACTGATTCTGAGGTGGCGGCATGAAGGGCTGCAAGAGTAACCAGGTCGCTCTCTGTAACGGAGCGAGAAACAATGAACTCTAGATCGATCTCGCTGTAGGCTGGCATCCAATCAGGAGTAGGCCCGGAAACCATTTCATCCAGCTGGCGCGAGATGCACGGGCCAGCGGAGACACGTTCCTTGGTTCTGGAAATGAACAACTACTCGGCCGTCTTCGGCGAAGGTGTGGCGGTCCGCTCCCCCGGCGGAACTCTCAGTTCCGGTGGACTGGATCCGGTCCGCCCGGATATCAAATCCGTGCTGGCGTCGGCGTCCCTGAATCTGGCGGCCACGTCGCTTCCCACCATTTCCACGTTCGGCGGCGGGAAAATGCTGCTGAGCGGCTCCTACGGTTCGGCGTCGGAAACCGCCCTCCAGCTGCGCAATCCACTGGCCGCCCTGAGGCTGCGCATCGAGGTGTTGGCTCACACCAGCGAGGACCCCGAGACCGCCGGGCTGCTTGAGCCCGCCAGCGCCGAGCTGGACCGGCTGGAAAGACATATCGAAGACGTGCTGAGCCTGGCCCGTGCCGAGCACCGAGCCACGGCTGGGCTGGCCAGCCGCGTCACCGGTCCCGGAGACAGGTCCTGCACGCGCCCACCGGAGCCGTTCAACGTCCGGGCCCTTCTCGATGCCGAGGTCGACCGCGCTGAACCGGCCGCCCGGCGCCAGGGCGTGCTGCTGACGGCAGCGGGCGGGACGGACATCGAGCTGGACTGCGACCTCGGCGACGTTTCAGCGACCTGCCGCCTGCCCTCGCGGAGGCCGTGGTGGCCCTGCTGGTCCAGAAGGCCAAGGAGCTGGTGCCGGGGTCTACCACTGGAATCCAGTTCCTGGATCCGGTCACCCTGATCAGCACTTGGACGCTACCGCTGCAGCCGGCCGCCGCGCGCGAATTCCGCCAGCTCCGAGGGTAGATCCCTCGGTAGGTTGACGATGCAGTCGGGGTGCCGTCCTTGGCGCCAATCGCCAGGCCGGTGGCGGTCGGAGTGGCGCAGTACGTCACGTAGGCTACGGCAGATGAGCATCTACTTGGTCGGAGGCGGTCTCGACACGGCTATCGATACCTCGATGCCCATGAACACGACACCCAGGACGAGCGGTTCAGTCCCGTCCCGCCACAATTTCAGCCTTGCGGAAGCCTTAATTCAGGCGCACAATGAATTACATGCAGACGGTACCCATTTCCAAGGCCAAGGACCGGCTCAACGAACTGGTCGATGAGGCCTCATCGACGCATGAGCACGTCACGATCACCAGGAACGGGACCCCGGCAGCGGTGCTGATTGGGGCCGACGAGTGGGAGTCGCTGCAAGAGACGCTGTTCTGGCTCTCCCAGCCCGCCATCCGTGAGGATCTCGCCCAGGCCCACCGCGATTACCAGGGTGGCGAGACCATGACAGAGGAGCAGGTCCGGGCCCGCCTTAATTTGCCCGCGCGCGACTGATGCCCCACACCGTAAGGATGTCCAGCAGCGCATTGCGGGATCTGGAGGGCATTCCGCCGCGCTACGCCGGTGCCATCCTGGAGTTCATCTACGCCGTCCTGCCCGAGAATCCCCGCCGGGTCGGCAAACCTCTCGAGCGGGAGCTTGAGGGTTTTCACGGGGCACGGCGCGGCGACTACCGGGTCATCTACGAGATTCACGACGCCGCTAACGACATCCTCATAGTGCGAATCAGCCATCGCGCCCACGTCTACCGACGTCGCTAGGAATCCGTGGCCGGCCCAAGCCACGCTGCTCCCCCAGCTCATCCAATTCACATCGATCTGGACCCGGCGACTCACGTTCCGCCTCCCCCGTCCGTCTACCGTAGTGAGTGCGTGCTTGTCACGCGAGACCAACCAGAGGGAGCTTGAACCATGGTGCGCAACGGCAAAGTGAGCTGGGGTGTGCTGGCGCAATTTGCGATGCTGGCGCTGGCATGGGGCGCCAGTTTCCTGCTGATCGCGATCGGGCTGGAGGGACTTTCGCCGGTACAGGTGGTGCTGGGCCGAATGTGCGTCGGGGCCCTGACGCTGGCCATCATCGCCGCGGTGACCCGACAGAAGCTGCCGCGCGTCCCCATGGTGTGGGTGCATCTGGCCGTCGTTTCGGTAGTGCTGTGCGTCGTACCCTTCCTGCTGTTTGCCTGGGCGGAGCAGCGGATCTCCTCGGGGTTGGCCAGTATTTACAATGCAACGACGCCGCTGATGACGGCGCTCGTGGCGATGGCTGCGCTGCCGCAGGAGCGTCCCACCCGTTCCAGCGTTACCGGGCTGTTGGCCGGATTTGCCGGTGTGCTGCTAATCCTTGCTCCCTGGCGGGGGCTGGGGAACGGTACCGCGGCGGCGCAGGGTGCGTGCCTGCTGGCAACCCTGAGCTACGGGATCGCGTTCGTCTATCTGCGGCGCTTCATCACCCCGCGAAAGCTTCCCGCGCTGGCCGTCGCGACGGTGCAGGTGGGCATCGGCGCGGTGGTCATGCTCGCGCTCTCGCCGTTCGTGGCCGCGGAGCCGATTGCGCTCTCACCTCGGGTGGTCGGCGCCGTTGCCCTGCTCGGGGCGGTGGGGACGGGGCTGGCGTATGTGTGGAACACGAATGTGGTCGCCTCCTGGGGCGCGACCAATGCCTCGACCGTCACCTATCTGACGCCTCTGGTCGGTGTCGCTCTTGGCATCGTCGTGCTGGCCGAGGCGGTCGACTGGAACCAGCCACTGGGCGCGCTCGTCGTCATCCTCGGCATCGCCATCAGTCAGCGCCGGCTGCTCCCGCTGGTGCAGAAATTACGACGACGGCGCCAGGCACCTCGAGCGCACGAGCCTGCCGGAGGCCACGATGCGAGCCGCCGCTAGTTCGTTGTCAGCTTGGCAACCCAACCGCTCACCGCCGCCAGGACCTGCTCCGCATTGCTGGCGTAGGTGATGGACGGCTCATCCCGAAGGCTCTGTGTTGAGGAGATCCGCATCCGCATCGGCTTGTCATGGTCCGGTTCCGACCAGAACCGGACCAGCAGGACAGCACCGGATTCCGACGCCGGGATGGCGTTGTCGTCCCGTACAGCCTCCGTTGCCGGATCATGGGCCTTCAATAGTCCAATCCCCGAAACGGAGTCTGCGCAGACGCTGAACACGGTGTCTCCGAGTTCATCCTGAAAATAGAAGTAGCCATCCGCTTGGTGATAGGCAGCGGCGATGAGTGTTTCTTCGCTTGAATCGACCTTTTCGATCACAAACCTGGGCATCACGAGGTCCTTAGAGGGCTGTTGTTACTGCACTAGCAATATTGACCACAATGTAATGAAAGCGTGACAAGTTTGTAAAGTCAAGCCCTAAGGGCATTTTTTTCCTGCCGGGACTGTATCGCCGTGGGACTACATTGGTGCACAGGGAACCAGGCAGAGGAAAAGTACCGAAGGGACACAGCATGGATGAGGCCCACAACCACGCGATTGGCCACGGCTTGGGATCCGAGCGGTACTCGGAAAGTTCCTATGACGAGCGCTACCGGTCCCAAAACGCGGTGTGGAGCGGGAATCCCAATCCGCAGCTCGTCTGCGAAATTGCCGCTCTCTCCCCCGGCACTGCCCTCGACGCCGGCTGCGGCGAAGGTGCCGACGCCATCTGGCTTGCCGGATTGGGATGGCGTGTCTCCGCTGTGGATTTCTCCAGCGTCGCACTGCAGCGGGCTGCTAGCCGGGCCGCTGAGCTAGGCGCCGAGATCAGCGCCCGCATCGACTGGCTTCACCACGACGTCACCACCTGGGCTGCACCCGAGTCCGCCTATGACTTGGTCTCCGCCCAGTTTCTCCAGCTGCCGCCAGCCAAGCGGGGATGGGCCTTCCGGTCCCTGGCCAGTGCGGTGGCGCCGGGCGGAACCCTGCTGATCGTGGGGCACCACTTTTCGGATCTGCAGCAGCCCATCCAGCGGCCGACGATGCCTGAGCTGTATTTCACCGCAGAGGAACTGGCCGCCACCATCCTCGAAGCCGGCCAATGGGACGTCGTCGCCAGCGGCGCGCGGCCGCGCACCGTCCCGTCGGAGCGGGGCGGGAAGGTCACCGTCCACGACGCCGTGCTTCTGGCTCGCCGGTCCGGACCGGTGTAGGCACTGAGGACCGCACCACCCTGTCAACGCGGCTCGGGAAGCTCGCCGGCCAGCGCCGTCGTCATTTCCTCTCCCGCCTGCGTCACGATCCGGCGCATCGCGGTCTCCGCTTCCGCCGCCAGGCCCCGCTGGATGGCATCGGCCAGCACATAGTGCAGGTGCCTGGCTTCCTGCCGGGGAACATCGGGCATCAGGCCATAGTGCGTCCGCCCGGTCAGCACCTCCGCTACGGCCGAGCCCAGGTGGGAGAGCATTTCGTTGCCCGAAGACCTCAGGATCAGCGCATGGAATTCGATGTCCAGCTGCAGGAAGGCCTCCAGATCGCCGGCGTTGCCGGTGGCAACCAGCTCACCGGCAATTTTCATCAGCCGGCGCCCGTCCTCAACCGAGATGGCCCCCGCGGCCAGACTCGCGGCCAGTGGCTCCACGGCCGAGCGGAGCTGGGTCAGGGACTTCAGCTGCTTTTCCCTGTCCGTGCCCGCCAACCGCCAGCGGATCAGCAGGGGGTCAAAGACGTTCCAGCTGGAGGGATCCAGGATCGAAACTCCCACGTTCCGGCGCGAGGCGACCATGCCCAGGGTTTCCAGCACGCGCAGCCCCTCGCGGACCACCGACCGGGAGCTTGAAAACCTCTCCTCAAGCTCCTCGGAACGCAGGACCATGCCCGGGGGCAGCTCTCCCCCGGTGATCTGCAGCCCCATCAGCTCCACAAACCTGCTGTGGCGGCTGGACGACTTCTCCTGCGGCGACGACATTGCCACCCCTTCCCTGCGGCAGCGCATCGCTACCAAGCTCCCTAAACTCTACTGCCGAAACGGCCGCTTCATCCGATGACACCCCAACGCCTTGGCTGTATATAGGCCTTTTCTGGGTTCTCGTTTGAATAAATCCTACTTAATCTGTAATCTCACTCACACAATACTTTCGGGAGCGCTCTGCCAAAGCGGGCAACCGCTCCCCGGACCAACCCGTCTGACTCCAGACCAGCTCCAAAGGAACAAATCGTGAAACCCCTCGCCATGATGGCTGCGGCGCCGCAGCCGTGGTCGGGCCATGACACCCAATTGGTCGTCGTAGCCGCCATCGGCATCGCACTCATCGTGCTGCTAATTGTCAAGGCAAAGCTGCACCCCTTCCTCTCCCTCGTGCTCGGCTCGGCCTTCGTGGGCCTGGCCTCCGGTGTGGAACTGGGCAAGGTCATCACCAACTTTGAAACCGGCGTCGGCGGCACGCTGCAGGAAGTGGGCCTGCTGATCGCCCTCGGCGCTATGCTCGGCAAGCTGCTTGCCGACTCCGGCGGCGCCAACCGCGTTGTGGACACCCTGCTCTCCAAGGTTTCCGGTGCTGCGGTGCCGTGGGCCATGGCCCTGGTCGCCGTCATCATCGGACTGCCCATGTTCTTCGAAATCGGCCTGGTCCTGCTGCTGCCGGTCATCGTGCTGGTCGCCCAGCGTTCCAACGTCAAGCTGATGCGCATCGCCATCCCGGCGCTCGCGGGCCTGTCCGCACTGCACGGCCTGGTGCCCCCGCACCCCGGGCCACTGATCGCCATCCAGGCCGTCGGTGCACAGCTGGGAACCACTCTGGCCCTGGGCCTGCTGATCGCCATTCCCACGGTCATCATCTGCGGCCCGCTGTTCTCCATTCTGGCCGCCAAATGGGTTCCGGTCGGAGCCCCCGAGGTTGCCGGCGGCATCAACACCCACAACACCGGAGTGGACCCGGACGTCAAGCGCCAGCCGTCGTTCCTGGTCACGGTCCTGACCATCATCTTCCCTGTGGTGCTCATGCTCGCCAAGGCCCTGGTGGACATCCTCAACCCGGATTCCAAACATCCGACGACGGTGCGCGTCTTCTTCGACTTCATCGGTGAGCCGCTGGTCGCCATGACCCTGGCGGTCCTGCTGGCGCTGGTCACCTTCGGATTCGCCGTCGGCCTGAAGGGAAGCAAGCTGAGTGCAAAGATCGGCGCCAGCGTCGGTCCGATTGCCGCGGTTATCCTGATTGTCGGTGCCGGCGGCGGTTTCAAGCAGACGCTGATCGGTGCCGGGGTGGGCGATTCCGTGGCCAAGTGGGCCACGGGCGCCAACCTCTCCGTGCTGCTGCTGGGTTATCTGATTGCGGTGGCCCTGCGCCTGGCGACCGGATCGGCAACCGTCGCCACCATCACCGCGGCAGGCATCGTGGCACCGCTAGCCGGCTCCCTCTCCCCGACCCACACAGCTCTGCTCGCTCTGGCCGTCGGTGCTGGCTCGCTGTTCCTCTCGCACGTCAATGACGCCGGGTTCTGGCTGGTCAAAGAGCTGTTCGGCCTGACTGTCGGACAGACCTTCAAGACATGGTCGGTGATGGAGACCATACTCTCGCTGGTGGGGTTCGGCTTCGTCATGCTGCTGTCCGTTCTGATTTAGTAGTAGTTATGGATCTTCAGGGACAACAGCCGGTATTGGTCATTATGGGAGTCTCCGGCTCCGGCAAATCAACCGTCGCAGGCATCCTGGCCGGCCAGCTGGGCTGGGACCTGGAAGAAGGCGATGATCTCCATCCGCCGGAAAATGTCGAAAAGATGGCGGCGGGCCATCCACTCACGGACGAGGACCGGTGGCCCTGGCTGGACACCATCGCCTCCTGGATCATCGAACACACGATGGCCGGCATGCCGGGGATCATCACCTGTTCGGCGCTCAAAAAGATCTACCGGGACCGGCTGCGGGAAAAGAACGTTGTGTTTGTGTTCCTGTCCGGCTCCAAGGAGCAGATTGGCCGCCGACTGACCACCCGGATGGATCACTTTATGCCGCCGTCGCTGCTGGATTCCCAGATCGCCACTCTGGAGCCTCCGGGTCCGGAGGAAAACAGCATCGTCATCGATGTTGGGAGGACCCCGGCAGAGGAGGCAGCGGAGGTTGTCCGAAAGCTGGGACTCACGCCCGTGGCCGGATCCACCGCCCTGGGCCACCCACGGCCGGGCATTTCCTCGGCGCCGCCACGGAATTGAAGCGGGACTAAAGCCCGTCGTCCGCCACCCACGGTTCAATGATTCCGTTGTTCCAGGGCAGGAAGACAAAGCCACTGCAGCAATCCTGGAGGGCGCCTTGGAGTTCCATGATCGTGGTGATCTCGTCCAAGGCGCCCTCCAGGTCGTTAACCTCGACTGCAAACCGGGCAGTGCAGCGGGCAAATTCAGCCTCGAACTCGGTTTTCTTGCCAGCTTCGGCAGCATGTTCTGCCACCGCCGCTGATTCTTCCAGCGTGACGCGGAATCGCACCGTACCGGTGGAGACCAACAGTGCGGAATCGGTTTGTTCGGCGCTCAGATCATGATCGGGCAAAGCCGCCGCCGCCGCTTTCAGATCCGCAGCGCCGCGGGCGAAGTAAACATAGAAGCTGGTCGCCGTCATGGACAAATGCTACTCCCCCGCCCCGGCCGCCCCCCTTGTGCCTGCGGTCGATCCGGTGGTCGGAGGCCGCCTGCGGCCGAGCGGAGACGGACGACGGGCTGGCGCAAATTAGACTGGCACAATGAACTTCAGTGACGCCCAGCTGCAGGAAATGGTGGCCGCCGTGCTGGAAAGCGACGGGCTGCCGCCTA
>JBBRKU010000045.1:0-9111 GCA_038231735.1 Actinomycetales bacterium
ACTCCCTGACCCATCAGAGCCAGGGCCGCCACGAATTGGGTCACGGCGGCGGCGTCCAGAATGCTGGAGGAGGCCGCAGCCGCGGCCGCCGCGGACACAGCCGCCGCCGCCGGCGGCGAAGCTCCCTGAGCCCGCCCGGGCTCCTTATTCATGTCCATAACCACACTCTCCCAGAGGCCACTGACAATTTAGGCGCGGGACCAAAGGCCTGGCGGCACGGGCTACTCTGCTCGGCCGCAAGCGGCCTCCATTGACCACCGGGATTGCGTCACATCGCCGAGCCCCACCGGGAGCCGAGGACGCAAAGGTGACCATCGCCGTCGTCGGCTGCCCTTGCGAAGCCCCGTGAGCCGGTCCCGGCTCCCTGTTTCCGTTCATAAGACAAACGCTATCGGTGACCACCGACATTATTCGGGGCACGGAAGGCCAATCCACAAGGCATCCACGATGATGTTGATATCCACTGCGCTGCCACCCTCAGCGCGGCCATTCCCGCCTCCGTCCATACCGCGAGGACACCAACACCACGCCAAAGCGCGAAGGGCCGCTAAAGTGGCTCCAAGAAGTCACTAAGTGTGGGCAGGGACAGCGTCCCTGCCCACATAGCCAGCACCATTCAAGGAGTTGCAAAGTGCACGATGACCGCCGTCTCACCGAAGCCCGGCTGGCCCGATTTGTGCGGGACCGGCTGACGCCGGCCAGCTACGCCCGGGTCGTGCCGCTGACGGTGACCGGCTGGGATGTCCCGGACGAGCCCGTGCCGTTTTCCGCGGCCATGAGCCAGGACTATGTGCCGGTCGCGCCGGGTGAGGCTTGGGGTGCTCCGTGGACCACCAAATGGCTGCACATCACGGGGAAGGTGCCGCAGGGTTGGGGCGACGCCGCCGGCCGCTTCCTGGAGGTGCTGGTGGATCTGGGATTTGCCGGCGAGCAACCGGGGTTCCAGTGCGAAGGCCTCGCCTGGCGTCCGGACGGGACCATCATCAAGGCCGTTTCGCCGCGCAATCAGCAGCTGCCCTTGGACCTGGTCGGCGCACCCGGCGGAGCGATCGATTTCTACGTCGAGGCCGCCGCCAATCCGGACGTCGCCGCGGGATTCACCTTCGCGCCCAATCCTATGGGAGACAAGGCCACTGCCGGCAACGTCCCGCAGTATCGGATGGGGCCGATTGTGCTGGCTGAGCTGGATTCAACGGTGTGGGAGCTGGGGCAGGATGTCTGGTCCCTGAGCGGTCTGATGCATGAGCTGCCGGTGGATCTGCCGCGGCGCCACGAGATTCTGCGGGCGTTGGAAAAGATGATGGACCTGATGGATCCCGAGGATGTTTCCGGAACCGCGGCCAAAGGCCGGGAGGCGGTGGCCGGGGTGCTGGCCAGCCCCGCCTACGCCTCCGCGCACCGGCTGGTGGCCACCGGGCATGCGCACATTGACTCGGCGTGGCTGTGGCCGGTGCGCGAGACCATCCGCAAGTGCGCGCGCACGTTCTCCAACGTCTTGGCCCTGATGGAGGAAAACCCGGATTTCATTTTCTCCTGCTCCTCGGCGCAGCAGCTGGCCTGGGTCAAGGACGCTTACCCGGAGCTGTTCGCCCGGATCAAGACCAAGGTGGCGAGCGGGCAGTTTATGCCGGTCGGCGGCATGTGGGTCGAATCGGATACCAACATGCCCGGAGGTGAGGCGATGGCCCGGCAGTTCGTGGAGGGCAAGGGCTTCTTCCGGCGCGAATTCGGCGTCGACTGCCAGGAAACGTGGCTACCGGATTCCTTTGGCTACTCCGCCGCGCTGCCGCAGATCGCGGCGTCGGCGGGCATGAAATGGTTGCTGACGCAGAAGATTTCCTGGAACCAGGTCAACCGGATGCCCCACCATACTTTCCTGTGGGAGGGCATAGACGGAACCCGGCTGTTCACGCATTTTCCGCCCGTGGACACCTATGGCTCGGACCTGCACGCGTCCAGCCTGGCCCATGCGCAGCGCAACTACCGCGACCACGGCCGCGGCAGCGTTTCGCTGGTGCCTTTCGGCTATGGCGACGGCGGTGGTGGGCCGACGCGCGAAATGATCGCTGCCTCACGGCGCACCGCGGATCTGGAGGGCTCGCCGAAGGTGTCGCTGGGCAGCGCGGCCGGATTCTTTGAACAGGCCGAGGGGGAGTATGCCAACCCGCCGGTCTGGCTCGGCGAGATGTACCTGGAATTGCACCGCGGAACATATACCAGCCAGGCCAATACCAAGCTTGGCAACCGCCGCAGTGAGCATCTGCTCCGCGAGGCCGAGCTGTGGGCCACGACGGCCAGCGTACGGCTGGGACTGGATTACCCCGCCGCGGAGCTCAAGCGGCTCTGGCAGCTGGTGCTGCAGCAGCAGTTCCACGACATCCTGCCGGGCAGCTCTATCGCCTGGGTGCACCACGACGCGGAGCGCAACTACACAGCTATCGCTGCGGACCTTGAGCAGCTGATCGGAGCCGCCGTCGGGGCCCTGGTGGGGCAGGGCGGGACTGCGATGCTGCTCAATGCCGCCCCGCACGAGCGGTCCGGCGTGCGAGCGCTGGCCGCCGGCACCTTGACCGCCGCCGGCGAACCGGTCCAGGTGACCGAACGCGACGGCGGCTACATCCTGGACAATGGTGTGATCCACGCGGTGCTTGATGGCAACGGCCTGCTGACGTCGCTGATGGACCACGCCAGCTGCCGGGAGGCGATTGCCCCGGGGACGTTCGGCAACCATCTGGAACTGCATCGGGACACGCCCAACGCTTGGGATGCCTGGGACATCGACGAGTTCTACCGGCACAACGTCACGAGCTACACCCAGGCGCACTCGGTGACGCTGGAACGCGCTGGCTGGGACGCCGTCGTCGTGGTTAAACGGCTGGTCGGCAGCTCGCGCGTGACCCAGCGGATCAGTCTGGCCGCGGGATCGCCGTCGCTGGCCATCAGCACCGCCGTGGACTGGCAGGAGAGCGAAAAGCTGCTCAAACTGGGCTTCCCGCTGGACGTCCGGGCCGACCGGTCCGCGGCGGAGACGCAGTTTGGCCACGTCTTCCGTCCGACGCATACGAACACCTCATGGGAGGCGGCCAAGTTTGAAATCTGTGCCCACCGCTGGATCCACGTCGGGGAGCCGGGCTATGGCGTGGCGCTGTCCAACGGTTCAACCTACGGCCACGACGTCAGCCGCAGCGTACGGCCGGCCGTAAGCGGGCTGCCGGAGGGTACGACGACGACGGTGCGGCTTTCGCTGCTCCGCGCACCTAAATCCCCGGATCCGTTCACGGACCAGGGCCACCATGAGCTCACCATGACCATCCGTCCCGGGGCCAGCATCGCCGACGCTGTGGAGGAGGGGTACCGGACCAATCTGGTGCCCCGCGTGGTCCAGGGTGGGCGGCCGGTGGAGCCGTTGTTTACGGTGTCCAGTGCCGCCCTGGTGATTGAGGCAGTGAAGCTGGCTGAGGACGGTTCCGGTGACGTGGTGGTGCGGCTTTACGAATCGCTCGGGGAACGCTCCACCGGACTGGTCACGGCGAATTTTCCGGTGACGTCGGTGGAGGTGACGGACCTGCTGGAGACGCCGGTGGAGGTGCCGCCCGGGATCGTGCTGGGCGCGGAATCGGTGGAGCTGACGCTGCGGCCCCTCCAGCTGGTGACGTTGCGGTTCCGGCGCTGATCCTCACGGTTGACTGCACAGTTGGCGCCCATGTTTTTCAGAAACATGGGCGCGAGCTGTGCTCTCAACGGTGGGGTTAGAGTCCGGTGGGGTCGGCCAGACGGGCGACATAGTGCTCCACGCGGCGATCCGGCACCAGCCAGATCAGGGCCACGACCGTGTATGCGCCCACTCCGAGGAGCGGGTGGATCAGGGCCAGACCCAGACCGATGATGTAGATGAAAGGGGACAGCCGTCCCTTCCAGTCCCAGCCGATTGCCTGCGCCAGCGCACCGTCCCGCCCCTGCCGGCGGATCAGTGCGGTCTGCAGAATGTAGTAGGCGACGCCTGCGAGCAGCAGGTTCACGCCGTAGACCAGGACCGGCACCTGGACAAAACCGGCTTCATCCATCCACCGGGTGCTGAAGGGGAAAAGGGAGAGCCAGAAGAGCAGATGGAGGTTGGCCCACAGGATTGCGCCATTGACCCGGCCGGCGAGCTGGACCATGTGGTGGTGGTTGTTCCAGTAGATGCCCACGTAGACGAAGCTGAGCAGATAGCTCAGGAAGGTCGGAAGAACGGCGAGCATCCCCGCCCAGGTCGCCTCCACCGGGGTGCGCAGCTCCAGCACCATGATGGTGATCACGATTGCGAGGACGCCGTCGCTGAAGGCCTCCATCCGGTCTTTGTTCACGACGCGTTCCGCATGCATGCAGCCATTCCCGAAATCTACTCCGGTTTGCCTGAACGGAATGAGAATATGCAAACTCATCTAACGGTTGGGCAGGGCATGGAACTCGGCGAGCACCACCGGCCTGACTATTCGGTGACCTCGCCATCGACGGTGCTAGCGGCCATCGCGGGCCAAACCAAGAACATCCACATGGGCAGCGCGGTCACGGTGCTCAGCACGGAGGACCCGGTCCGAGTGTTCCAGCAGTTCGCCACTCTGGACCTGATTTCACAGGGGCGCGCGGAGTTGACGGCCGGCCGAGGTTCCTTCATCGAGTCCTACCCGCTCTTTGGCGCCAGGCTTGAGGATTACGACGCGCTTTACGAGGAAAAGATCGATCTTCTGCTTCAGCTGAACCGGCAGGAGCGGATCAGCTGGCACGGCAACTTCCGCCCGGACCTGGACGACGCGCTGATCCTGCGGCGGCCATTCAACAAGGAGCTGGACATCTGGATCGGGTGGGTGCCAGTACGCCCGGCCTCATCCTGCGCAAGGACGCGCTGGATACCTACCGTCCCTCCTGGATGGACTCGATGACGCGGATTGCGTCCGAACGGGTTTCCCGAAGCCCAGCGAGGTCTCCTACCGGGCGCAGACTGCCCCCGCCGGAGCGCTTTTCGTGGGGACTCCGGAGCAGGTGGCGGAAAAGATTGTGCGGATGCACGGCCACATGAAGCATGACCGGCAGATCTTCCAGCTGGATTTCTCCTCCGTGCCGCAAAAGCTCGTGCGGGAGTCCATCGAGCTGCTGGGAACCGAGGTGCTGCCCCGGGTCAACAGCGCCATTATGGAGTCTTGGTAACATCGGTCACTTATCATTGACCGCGCGATAAGTCAAAACTATATTGAGACTGACCCCCCAATTCAGGGAGCCGCCACTCAAGGAGGTTGTTCTCAATGAAGAAATGGACACGCTGGCAGGACTGGGTGGCCATCATCGCCGGCCTGGTTTCCGCAGTGTCA
This sequence comes from Actinomycetales bacterium, assembly GCA_038231735.1. Classification (GTDB taxonomy): domain Bacteria; phylum Actinomycetota; class Actinomycetes; order Actinomycetales; family Micrococcaceae; genus Arthrobacter_M. The sequence continues at coordinate 5,349 of JBBRKU010000045.1, forward strand.
ACGATTTGGATCAAACAAGCGGGCGCGTCGACAGCGCTGATGATCGTTTTTGGTGTGCTGCTGATCGCCAGCGGCCTGTATAACCTGGCGGCACCCGGACAGCCGGTGGCCGAATATGCGCAGGCCGTCATCGGTTTACTGCTGTTCCTGTCGCCGTGGTTCGGATCCTACGCCACGCAGATGGGTGTGGCGTGGTTCTCCTGGATCTGCGGAGCGGTAGCCGTGATTGTTACGGCCGCTGCGATTAAGCCCAGCACGGAAGTCCACCACCACAGGATCATGCCTTCGCACTGATCTGCATCGAAAAGTATGGGGCGGTCGCCTGTGCGGTTGCCCCATCCTTATGCCCATTTGCCAACAGCAAATCCTGGCCGCTCAGAGCTCGTGCAAAAGCCTCTTGACGAACAGCCGGGTGCGCTCCTCCTTGGGTTCCCGCAGCACCTCGGAGGCGGGACCGCGTTCGACGACGACACCACCGTCCATGAAGATCACCTGGTCCGCCATCTGCCGGGCGAAGGCCAGCTCATGGGTGACGATCACCATGGTCCAGCCTTCCTCGGCCAGCTCGTTGATGACGCCCAGCACGTCCCCCACCAGCTCGGGGTCCAGGGCCGAGGTGGGCTCATCGAAGAGCAGGAGCTGGGGCTTGAGTGCCAGTGCCCGCACAATGCCTACGCGCTGCTGCTGGCCGCCGGAGAGTTCAAAAGGGTAGGCATCCCGCTTCTCCAGCAGACCCACGCGGGCCAGCAGCTTCTCCGCATCGGCGACGGCCTGGGCGCGGGGCTGTTTCTGCACCTTGACCGGACCCTCGATGACGTTCTGCAGGACGGTCATGTGCGGGAACAGGTTGTAATGCTGGAAAACCATGGCGCTGCGGTCGCGCAGGGCGGCAATCTCCTTGCCGGAAACCTTGCCGCTGAAGTCCAGGCTCAACGGGCTGCTGCCGTTGCCGTTGTCGCCCAGGGTGACCGTGCCGCCGTCGGGAATTTCCAGTCCGTTGAGGGACCTCAGGATGGTGGTCTTGCCGGAGCCGGAGGGCCCGATAAGTGCCACCACCTTGCCCTTGGGCACGTCGAGGTCGATGCCTCGCAGCACTTTATTGGCGCCGAAGGCCTTGGTCAGGTTCCGAACCTGCAGCACCGGAGGAACCGGGGTCTGATCAGTGGGCGACATAGCGGTCCAACCTCTTTTCCAGGACTGACTGTCCGCTGGAGAGCACCAGGCAGATCAGCCAGTAGATGACGGCGGCTTCGAGGTAGAGCAGCATGAATTCCTGGCTGAAGGCCGCAACCTGCTGGGCCTGACGGAACAGTTCCGTGACCAGGATCAGGGAGGCCAGCGAGGTGTCCTTGACCAGTGAAATGAACGTGTTGGACAGCGGCGGGACGGAAACGCGGGCGGCCTGCGGCAGGATGATCCGCAGCAGCGATTGAGTGCGGTTCATGCCGATGGTATGCCCGGCCTCCCACTGCCCCTTGGGGACGGACAGGATCGCGGCCCGGATCACCTCGGCCGCATAGCCTCCGACGTTAAGTGAGAACGCGATGATGGCGCTGGGCCACGGATCCAGCTTCACGCCGATGGTGGGGAGCCCATAGAAGATTACGAAGAGCTGCACCAGCAGGGGTGTCCCGCGGATCACCGAGACGTAGAACCTGGCGATCGCCGCCAGCACAATGTTCCGGCTGATCCGCATGAGCGCCACGATCAGTGCCAAAATCAGGCCGAGCACAAACGAGGCGAGGGTCAGCGGAATGGTGCCGGTGATGGCACCGGTGAGGATGGGGCCCAGAGAACTCCAGACGAGATCCCAGTTGACAGTCATGCTTCAGCCTAACGGTGGGAGTCGTCGGTACCAGTGGGATTGGGCCTACTTGGACACGTCCGCGCCGAAGTACTTGTCCGAAATCTTTGCCAGGGTGCCGTCGGCCTGGAGATCGGCCAGCGCCTTGTCCACGGCCTGCACCAGCTGCGCGGAGCCCTTCTTGAACGCGAACGCATTCTCGGACTTGTCCTTGGACTCTGCCGCGATCTTCAGACCCGAGTTCGGGTTGGTCTTGGCATAGTCAAGGAAGGTCAGCTTGTCATTGACGACGGCGTCGACGCGGCCCTGGCGCAGCAGCGCCACGGACTGGGCCCAGCCCTCGACGGCCTGGACATTGGCGCCGGCCTGCTGGGCCACCTTGTAGAAGTTGCTGGTCAGCGACTGGGCCGTGGTCTTGCCTTTGAGGCTCTCGAAGCTGGTGATGGAATTGTCATCCGACTTGGTGACGATAACACTGGGGGACACCGTGTAGGGGGTGGAGAAATCGTACTTGGCGGTGCGCTCCGGGTTGATGGAGATCTGGTTGGCGATCGCGTCGAAGCGCTTGGCGTCCAGACCGGCGAAGATTCCGTCAAACTGGGTGTCCTGGAAGCTGGCCTTGACGCCGAGCTTGCCGGCAACAGCTTTGGCGATTTCCACGTCATATCCGGTCAGCTGGCCGGAGCCGTTCTTGTGGAAGGTAAACGGCTTGTAGGTACCCTCGGTAGCGAACACGATCTCGCCCTTGGACTTGACGTCGCTCAGCGAGGTGTCGCCGCCACCGCTGGACGAAGGGGAAGAGGTGCCAGCCGAGCAGCCGCCCAGGGCCACGGAGACTGCGGCAACCAGGCTGACGACGGCGAAACGGCGACGGTTCATGAGGGATTCCTTACTTGCAAGATTTGCGGCCACCCAAGGATCACCGGCGCCGCTCAAGCAGTGACGATACCAGTGACAACGCCATTCGGAGCAGGTTCTATTTCCTCAGATGACGCCACTGTGACGTTGACGACTTGACGTGACGGCACAAATCTGGGTGGCAGGAATCTGCTGCCGCCTAGGTTTCCGCGGTGGGCTGGAGGATCTACGCTTGAACAGCGGATAGACCGTGGATATTTGAGGAGAACCGCCATGAGTATGGAAGGCGCAGCGTGGAGCTCCCTGTGGAGTTCGATGCGCTCGGACAAGAGCAGCAACGGGATATCGAAGGAGACGCCCCGACGCACGCTGGCGTTCGCCAAGCCGTACAGCGGGCGGCTGGCCGTCTTTGTGGTGCTCTCCGTAGCCTCCGCGATCCTGGCGGTGGCCACGCCGGTGCTCGCCGGCCAAGTGGTGGACGCCATCGTGGCCCGCTCTGACGTGCAGATCGTCATCAACCTGGCCCTGCTGATTGCCCTGGTGGCCGTGCTGGATGCGGGATTTTCGCTGGTCATCCGCTGGATCTCGGCCAATCTGGGGGAGAGCGTGATACTGGACTTGCGCACCTCAGTCTTCAACCACGTCCAGAAGATGCCTATCGCCTTCTTCACCCGGACCCGCACCGGCGCCTTGGTCAGCCGGCTCAATAACGACGTCATCGGTGCGCAGCAGGCGTTCAGCGGGACCCTCTCCGGCATTGTCAGCAACTCCGTGGCCTTGGCCCTTACCCTGATCGTGATGCTGGGCAAGTCGTGGCAGGTCACCGTGCTGGCCCTGGTGCTGCTGCCCATCTTCCTGATTCCGGCCCGGCGCTTCGGCTCCAGGCTGGCGGGGATGCGCAAGGAGGCGGCCAACCTCAATGCGGATATGAGCACCCAGATGACCGAGCGCTTTTCCGCTCCGGGTGCCACCCTGGTCAAGCTGTTCGGCCGGCCCGCGGATGAGTCGCGCGAATTCACCAACCGGGCAAGCCGTGTCCGTGACATCGGAGTGCGTACCGCCATCATGCAGTTCGTCTTCTTCACCGCGCTGATGCTGGTG
>JBBRKU010000046.1:0-9058 GCA_038231735.1 Actinomycetales bacterium
CCCTGGCGCCTATCGGACCCCGGTGACAACACCCCCCGGATCATGGTCGACTGGGGGAAAAGATCACGCCGGGGCCGACAGGCCAGCAACCCCGATTCTTGCTCATTTAGGGGCTATAAAGAAGGTAACGGGGGCGGCGGTGTCCGTGATGCCGGGAAATCCTGGAACTGCCATACCTCCATTCTTCTGGCCGTCGATCAGCGCCGGTAGTATGAAGGTCCGCTATGTGAGGCAACAGGGAACCGGTGCCCGCTGTGGAGGGAAGGACCGGGCCAGCTAGCCGAGCAGCTGATCCGCGTAGCACCAGCGCCAGGATTCGCCCGGCTCGGCGCTGCGCACCACCGGGTGCCCGGTGCTGCGGAAGTGGGCCGACGCGTGCAGACCGGGGGACGAATCGCAGCAGCCCACCTTGCCGCAGTCGAGGCACATCCGCAGGTGGACCGGCGTCGTTCCCTCGCGGATGCAGTCCTCGCAGATCGGCTCGTCCGGCAGTGGCACGTCGGCGGCGGCCTGCAGATGGTCGCAGCCACCGCCGGTTCCGGCGAGGTCCTCCGGCGCCGCCTGGTTGTCCACCGCCGTCGAACCCTCCAGCGCTGCGTCCAGCATCGACTCCTCGACATCAAGCTGTTCCAGCACTTCACTGAGGACCTCGTGGGCGTACGCTCCGGCGCGGCGCAGCTGCAGCACCTTGTCCCGCTCGGCCTCCAGCATGCTCAGCCTCAGCTGGGCGTAGCGCTGGCTGGGCGTCTGTCCCTCGGACTCCGGCCGGCCCAGCCGTTCCCAGGCTGCCAGACCCCGCTCCTGGGTCCGCCGTTTAAGCATGGCGAGGACCTCCGGGGGATCACTCTCCGTCCTGACCTCCTGCAGCCGTTCGATGCCCGCCGTCGTCGCCAGCTGCATCAGTGAGGCCTGATTCAGCGCGTCCTCGTGCAGATCCGGTCCGTGCAGGCCGAGCAGCCGGACCAGAGACGGGAGCGTAAAGCCCTGAAGGACCAGCGTCCCGGCCACCACCACCAGCGCGGCGAGCACCAGCACCGCCCGGTGCGGAAGGCTCTGAGGCAGCACCAGCACGGCCGCCAGCGTCACCACGCCCCGCATGCCGGCCCAGGAAATGACGGCGGGATACGTCCAGGGCGGGGGCGGATCAACGCGGCGGACGGCGGGGATCAGCCGTGGGAGGTACGTGGCGGGATAGACCCAGAGCGGACGGAGCACCAGGACGGCCAGCAGGAGCAATCCGCAGCCCGTCCAGATCCGCAACGGACCCAGGGAGTCATTCTGAACGGCGTCAATAATCGTCCGTACCTGCAGTCCGATCAGCAGGAAGACCGCGTTCTCGAGCAGGAACTGAAAGGTGTTCCAGTTGCTGCGCTGGCTCAGCCGGGCGGCGCCGCTGGGCATCATGGGTGCCTTGGCGCCCATCAGCAGTCCGGCGACGACGACGGCGAGCACCCCGGACGCGCCGACGGCCTCCGCCGGCAGGTAGGCCACCAGCGGAGCCACCAGCGACATCGAGGTGTTGATGGCAACATGGCGTATCCGTTTGCGGATCTGGATCAACACGTAGGCCGCAGCCATTCCGACGGCCACGCCGCCCACGGCCGCAAGCAGGAAGTTTGCTGCGATCTGGGCCGCCAAGACGGTGCCGGCGATAGCGGAAATCGCGGCCCGCAGGCAGACCAGCGCGGTGGCGTCATTCACCAGCGATTCGCCCTCCAGGATGGTGACGATCCGGCGCGGCATCCCCACCCGCCGGGCGATCGCGGTGGCGGCCACGGCGTCCGGCGGAGCAATAACGGCGCCTAGGGCAATGGCGCCGGCCAGCGGCACCTCCGGAAACAGCCACCAGGCAACCAGTCCGGTGGTGAGAGTCGCAAAAATCACATAACCGACGGAGAGCAGGCCGATTGCCCGGCGGTTGGAGCGGAAGTCGATCAGCGAGGTCCGCAGGGCAGCGGCGTAGAGAAGCGGGGGGAGCAGGCCAACCAGGACCAGTTCCGGCGTCAGCTCAATCCGCGGTACGAACGGCAGGAAGGAGGCCGCGACGCCCACCAGCACCAGCACCAGCGGGACGGGCACATTGAATTTCTTGCCCAAGGCGCTGCAGGCGCAGATCACGACCACCAGTGCCAGCAGTCCTAAAGCGACCTCCATAGACCCATTCTGTCAGCCGTGTAAATCGGCGCCGTGGTGGACGTTGTAAGTCCGCGCTTGAGATCAGGGCTGTAATCAGACGCCTACAAGGGTGGACGGGACCGGGGCCACGGGTGCAGAGCCGCGGAACGGATCTGCACCCGTGGCGTTTTGACGGTCAGCGTTTCAGCGGGCTTTGCGGCCGGCTTCAGCGGGCTTTGCGGCCGGCTTCAGCGCGGCATCAGCCGTTGGAGCTCTGGCTGGAGCCGCTGCTGGAGCCCGGTTCCCGTCCGCCCGCACCGCCGGGACCGCCGGTTTCGGTGGCCGTCACCTTGAACGAGGCATCCAGTTTCACGGTTGCGGCGGTCCCGTCCGATTTCAGGATGTGCGCCTCGTAGGTGGCTCCCTCCGCGTCATTCTCCACCCGCTGGAAGGTGGCTCCGGGGTTGGCTGCCAGCGCGGCGGCCTTGACCTTGGCCGCGGTGTCACCGGTGAGCAGCTGCTCGGTGATGCCGTTGGCCTGGTGCCCGCCCTTGGTCGGATCCGGTGCGCCCTGCCCGGTGCCGCCGTCGGTGGTGCCGGACGACGACGGCGAGCTGGTTGCCGTCAGATTCGCCGCGTTGGCGGGAAGGGCGGCCGCGGTCAGCGCGCCACCGCCGATCACGGCGGCCAGGGCCAGGGTGCCGAGGGCCGATTTCTTCAGTTGATTCATTTGCGTTCTCCTGGATGGTTTCGTCGTCCCGCGGGAGCGGAACTGGTTCCATCCTTTTGCCTGGAGCTAGCACCGGACTTTGGCCAGGCTATGGCTGCGCTGTGCGTCCGGCCGGCACTACCGGTGGAGATCCGCATCCAGCAGCCTGAGCTGGGCGGCCAGGTCGATGCCCTCGGTGTGCAGCACGGTCCGGAAACCCAAGGCCTTGGCCGCGGCGATGTTTGCCTCGGAGTCATCCACGAAGGTGACGCGGCCGCCGTCGGCCTCCAGCTCGGCCAGCACGTGGGCAAAAACCGCGGGGTCCGGCTTGACCAGGCCCAGGTGGCCGCTGAAGTAAAGCTTGTCGAAGTAGCGGATCCACGGTTCCCGGTTGACGAACTCGGAGGCCATGCCGGCGGGCATATTGGAGAGCAGCGCCAAGCCGGAGCCGCCAGCCGAGAGCGACTCGAGTACGTCCAGGGTGTCCAGGTTGAAATGCGACCACTGGCGTGCATCCAGCGCATCCAGCCGGGCGGCGAACCCGTCGTTGACCTCCTGGCCCAGCACACTGGTCCAGTAGTCCCGCGAGGTCAGCCGGCCGGCGTCGAACTCGGTGCGGTGCGCCCAGTAGCTGCTCTCCTTGGGCTCCAGATCCAGCCCGGTCGCCTCGCGCAGGGCCAGCCAGTCTTCCGGATCCGGGGCGGTGGAAATGACCATGCCGTAGTCAAAGAGGTACCAGTGGGCCGGAGATATCGATGAAGTCATCCGACCAGCCTAACCGGGACGCCCCGTTCAGGACAGGCGGTGTGGATGAACACTGGGTGACGCGGAGGCGTCCGACGGCGGCCCGTGACCCTGCCGCCGGCCGACCCGGTGGGGGCGCCGCCGGTGCGCCTGGCAGGGATCGCACCGGCCGGACGGTAGCCTTGACGCGTGGGTTTAGAGTTCACTGCGATCGATTTTGAGACGGCCAATGGCTTCCGGGGCTCGCCGTGCTCGGTGGGACTCAGCAAGGTGCGCGAGGGCCGCATTGTGGAGGAAGCATTCTGGCTGATGCGCCCGCCGGCCGGCCACGACCACTTCGACCCGCGCAATGTGCAGATTCACGGGGTCACGTCCGAGCAGGTGGCCAAGCAGCCGCGGTTCGGCGAACTGTTCGCCGAGATCGGCGGGTTCATTGGCGGGGACGTCCTGGTGGCCCACAACGCGGCCTTTGACATGGGCGTGATCCGCTCCGCCCTGGAAGTCTCCGAATTGCCCGGACCGGCCTTCGCCTACGCCTGCACGGTCATGCTTTCCCGGCGCCACTATTCACTGCCCTCCTATTCGCTCCCGTTCGTGGCCGAAGCCGCCGGTGTGCCCCTGCTGAACCACCACGACGCGACCGAAGATGCCCGGGCCTGTGCCGGCATCATGATCGACATTGCGGGCCGCAATGCCGCCGACAGCGTGGCGGAGGTCTTCATGGGCCTGAAACTTCGGATGCCGAAGTTTGGCGCCTATCTGCCCGGCAGGGACGAGCTGTCCAAGTCGACGCGGACGGCCCGGGAGCGTCTGGCGAACGGCACAAGCGGAAGGGCCGACGGCGGCAGCCGGCAGGGCTGGCCGGCAGAGGGGCCGAACCCGGAGCCGAATCCGGCCGCCGACAGCAATCATCCGCTTTATGGCCAGACCATAGTGTTTACCGGTAATCTGCATCTTCCGCGCAGCTCGGCCAAGGAAAAGTCCGCGCAGCTGGGCGCCCGACCGGCCAGCGCGGTGACCCGGAAGACCACCGTGCTGGTGGTCGGGGACGGGTTCGTGGCCTCCGACCTGCGCGGCGGTCGGTTGACCAGCAAGGCCCGCAGGGTGCTGGAGCTGCATCAGCGCGGTCAAAGCATTGAGGTGCTTTCCGAAGGGGAATTTCTGCAGATGCTCGGCTGAGCCAGTCGCGGAGCGCGCGGTTGGCCGTAGGAGCCGGGGCATTCAGAGTTTGAACTCCAGGCCCGTCAGTTCTTCCGAGATGGTCCAGAGCCTGGCCGCCCGGCCGAGGTGGACGCCGGACCGGTCCGGGGTGAACATCGCCGGCGCACTGCCCGGATGGGCCACGACGCTGAGGACGCCCGGATGACGCTCCCGCAGCCGGCGGTCGAGCTCGAAGCCGAACAGCATGACCGCCAGATTGGAATCCTGGTAGGCCCTGAACCAGGCCGCCGTCGTTATCGACTCAAGATCGACCAGATCACGTGGCTGGAACCGGATGTCCACGCCGGGAACGCCGGACCGGATGGCAGCCATGGCCGCGCACGCCCGGTCGGCGCCCGGCTAAGGCCCTGGTGGCGCCAGAGCGCGCCGCCGGTAGGCGTTTGTGACCGAATCGGGCGGATTAAAGCCAAAACCGGCCTAAACTCCTACCGTTGCGTCCGCTCGGCCGCCAAGTCCTGCCGCCAAGTCCTGCCCGCGGAGCCGTCACAGGGCGCAACAAAGCTACCCCGGCGGGCACCCGCGGTCCTAGCCTTGACGGATGACACCCCTGACGGACCAGCTCCCCGACGCCACTGGCGTTGTCGCCCCGAACCGGACGCAGCCGTCGTCCTTCTGGAAGCGGGTCTTCGCCTTTCCCAACCCGGTCAACGAATATGCCGCCCGGTGCACCGCCGGAGTGGTCGCGGTGCTGGCACTGGTATTAATGGTCACCGGTCAGGGCTGGGGGCTGCCGCTGATTGCCGCCGGCTTTGCGCTACGGCTGATGTTCGGCCCGCGGATTTCCCCGGCCGCCCTGCTGTCGGTCAAAGTCCTGGCACCGCTGTTCGGTGCACCGAAACTGGTCCCCGGGCCGCCCAAGCGTTTCGCGCAGGGGATCGGGACGGTGCTCTCCGGCGCCGCCGCCGTGCTGTTCCTGGCAGGCGTTCCCGCGGCCGCCTGGGCGCTGACCGCTATGCTGATCGTGGCCGCCTCGTTGGAGGCCTTCGCGGGGCTTTGCCTTGGCTGCCTGATCTTCGGTCAGCTGCAGCGCCGGGGCGTCATCCCGGACACCGTATGCGAGGCCTGCAACAACATCAGCCTTCGAAACCGGTAACGCTCAGCAGCGACTGGCCCATCTCACGGATCAGGTCGGGGGCCTCGCTGAGCGCCAACCACGCCTGCGGAAGGCAGTCCTCGCCGTAAAGAGCGCCCAGGATGTTCCCGGCGATCGAGGCGGTCGAGTCACTGTCCCCGTCGTGGTTGGCCGCGATCCGCATGGCACGCAGGAAATGGTCCACGGGCGACGAGGACGCGGCCTGGGTTCCCAGCACGGCATAGAGGCCGACGGCGAGGGCCTCCTCCGCGACCCAGCCGGCTCCCAGCGCGGCCGTCAGCCCTTCCGGGTCGAGAGCGGGCCCGGCGGCAAGGAGCAGCGCCGCCTCCAGCCGGGACAGCAGCTGCGGGTCGGCGGCCGGCGCGGCGGCGGCGGCGCGGTCCAGGGCGGATTCGGCGGCCGACCGCAGGTCCCTGCCGCGGACAACCAGCTCATGGATCAGCCAGCTGAAGGCGCCGGCGGACTGGATGGCGGAGGGGTGGCCGTGGGTCAGGAAGGCGGCGTCCGTGCTGAGTTTGTAGGCCGCTTCGGCCGGAATATGGGGAACCAGGCCGAAGGGCGCCGAGCGCATCACGGTTCCGCAGCCCTTGGAATCCGGGTTCACCGGACGGAAACGCGTTCCCATCTCGCCGCTTGCAAGGCCGGAAATGCAGGCGTTTCCCGGGTGCCGCCGGTGGTGCAGCACATCCTGGCGGTCAATCCAGCGCGGCTGCGGCGCCGGCGCATGCGCCGGGATCGGCTCGCCCTGGGTGGCCAGCCAGCGCAGGTAGGCCAACCACAGGCAGGCATTGGCGTCTGCGGCCACGCCGTCGGTGGCCCACGCGAGCGCCTCGACCAGACCATCCACCGTGTACAGGGTCATCTGCGTGTCGTCGGAAAAGTGCACCGGACCCTCCGCCTGGGACAGGTCCAGGAGACCGGCGGCACCGTGGCGAGCGCGGATGGCGGCGACGTCGTCGAACTCCACCAGATAGCCGAAGCTGTCGCCCAGCGAACCGCCCATCAGGCAGCCTTGGACGCGGGAGGCATGCGGAACGGCGCGGGAGGAAGCCATGGTTCCAATTTACCCGCGCGGGCCGGTGCGCCGTAAACTCGGCGGTGACCACATTTTCAGGCCTAGGAGACCAATGCGCGAGCCCGCGCCAGTGGGAGCCGCGGGGGCGGGGCCAGCACGCGGCCGAATCACAGCTTTCTGACAATTCTGTACAGTAGTTTGGTGGAAAGGGCGCTAAAAATGCACCCTGTTGCTAAAAGTGCACGTTAGATTTTCAAAATGCACCCTGTTTCTCAAAGTGCACGCCGTTGACTTCAACCCCTAAAGGATTTGCCACTATGACATCATCCAGCCCTGACACGGCCTACGTGCCTGCTCCGGCGGGCGTCCCCGCCGCGGGCTCCGCCGCAGCCCACCACAACGGCTACGGCCTGGCGGCGCGGCTCTCGGCCGAGGCCCTGGGCACGTTCCTGCTGGTCTTCGCCGGCCTGGGGATCGAGCTGTTCAACGGCGCGGGGAATCAGACCGCGGTGCCGGTCGGCTTCGGATTCGGTGTGGCGCTGATTGCCGGAATCATTGCCTTTGGCCACATTTCGGGCGGCCATTTCAATCCCGCGGTGTCAGTGGCCGCGGCCATTGCCGGCAAGATCAAATGGCTGCACACCTTGTGGTACGTGGTGGCCCAGGTGGTCGGCGCCACCGTCGGCACCCTGGTGCTGTTCACCATCCTGAACATCTTCCCGGCTGTGACTTCCAGCAACGGCAAATTGACCACGCAGTCGCTTTTCAACAACCTGGCCAACGGTTTCGCCGAGAATTCACCGTCGAAGATTCCGATGGCCGGTGCCCTGTTGATTGAAGTTGTCGGAACTGCCATCTTTGTGGCCGTCATTCTGGGCGCCACGCAGGCCCGGGCCAACACGACCCTGGCTCCGCTGGCCATCGGCCTGACTCTGGCCGTGGTGATCACGGTGGCCCTGCCGCTGACCAACGCTTCCATGAACCCGGCCCGTTCCACCGCTGCCGTCTTCTTTGCCGAGCCGTGGGCCGCCGGCCAGCTGTGGCTGTTCTGGGTCGCCCCGCTGCTGGGGGCCGCCGTCGCCGGGCTTGTCTACCGGGCGTTCGCGGTTCCCGTGCCGGCGGCCGAAGTGGGACTGGTCTCCGCCGCCGTCGAGAACGATGAAATCGCCAACGAGGCTCAGGCTCGCAGCGCCAAGGCGGCTGCGGAGAATGACGCTGATGGGGCTGAGGCGGATGGTGCTGGCGCCGTCGCCGCATCGGACGCTGCCACCATAACGGATGCCGGCTCCGCAACGTCTGGCAATGCCGATGACGCCTCCCCGGCCGGCTCAGTAACGAAGGCCGGCGAGACCGGCTATGGCCGCACGAATGCGGGCCTGCCCAAGCCGGTTCCCGCCAGCGCGCCGCAGGAGCAGGCGCCTGCAAACTCGGACGCCCAGGACTTCTTCGACAATCCGCAGCCGAAGAACTAGCTGGCGCTTCGAGGTCTTTCCACAGTTTTTCCCCCGCCACGGCTACCAGTGACAATCCTGTCAGTGGTAGCCGTTAGCGTTGGGGTATGCGGTTATTACATACCTCGGACTGGCATTTGGGCAGGTCCTTCCACGGAGTCGGAATGCTGGCGGCGCAGCGGAATTTTGTCAATCAGCTGATGGAAACCGTCCACCGCGAAAAGGTGGATGTCCTGCTGCTCGCCGGGGACGTTTACGACCGCGCACTGCCGGGGGTGGATGTGGTCAATCTGCTCGACGATGCCCTGGCTCGGCTCGCCGGGGCTGGTGTGCAGGTGGTGCTGACCAGCGGCAATCATGATTCCGCCACCCGGCTGGGCTTTGCCGGCAAGGTGCTGGAACGCGGGGGTGTCCATCTGCGGACCCGGGTCGCGGACCTGGACGTTCCCGTGCTGCTGCCGTTGGGCGATGCGGCGCAGCTGGCCATCTACGGGCTGCCGTATCTGGAGCCGCGGATGGTGGCCGAAGAGCTGGGCGTGGATCAACCGTCCCATTTCACTGTCACGGAAGCCGCCCTGAACCGGGTGCGCGGGGATCTTGCCGGCCGGCCTGCCCGGACACATGCTCTCGTGCTGGCGCACACCTTTGCCAGCGGTGGAATCACCTCGGACAGCGAGCGTGAGCTCAGCGTGGGTGGGCTCGGCGCCGTC
>JBBRKU010000047.1:0-8880 GCA_038231735.1 Actinomycetales bacterium
CAACAGACCCAGGCCCTGGCGTTCCTGGCCTGGCTCACCCGCCGCGGCGCTGCCCCCGGCCGCACCCGGCAAGCCGATCTGGACGCCTGGCAAAGCGAGAAATACTTTACGCGCCGGCCATCCCACGCATTTCTGACCTGGTGCATGAAGACCGGCAGCATGCCCGTCCTGACCACCCATTCCCGCCGGGCAACGACCCGGACACCAATGGGGCAACACCACAGAATCAGCGCCATCCAGCGCCTCCTCACCGAGGAGACCATCCCGCTGCACGCCAGAATCGCGGGCCTGCTGATCCTGCTCTACGCCCAACCGGCAACGCGCATCGTCAGGCTCACAACCAGCGACGTCATCAACGACGGCAACACCACCACAATCCGTCTCGGAGATCCGTCTACACCGGTGCCCGCGCCGCTGGCCCGGCTCCTGCAGGACTACCTGGCAAACCGCCCCAACCTGGACACGGCAACCAACCCCGGATCCCGCTGGCTATTCCCGGGACAACGCGCCGGGCAACCCATTCACCCGGTCACCCTCCGCGGCGTCCTGCACAAACTCGGCATCCCGCCCCAACGCGGACGAACCTCCGCAATACGACACCTGGTGCTCCAGGCCCCGGCCCCCGTCCTCGCCCAGGCACTGGGCTACCACCACACCAGCACCACCAGGATCGCCGCCGAAGCCGGATCGCCCTGGGCCGGCTACGCACCAGGGGCCCACGACCAACCAACCGCAGCCGGGACCCAGACACCGCACGAATACAGACCACTTGAATAGCGGTCGCTACCAGTAACCAGTAAGCCACCCCAGATAAACCACCTCACACAAAAAAGGGGAGACTCCCATTGGCAGTCTCCCCCTTTTTTTGTCTGGGTAAATGCTTTTATCGGGTAAGGCCGTTCTTGCCCCTTTCAGAACCCACTGCTGCGCCTGTGCGCGACTTCCTGGCCTTGGCTGCACCCTTGCCCATGGTGATGGCAGCGCTGGGGTGTGTGCCCTCGTTGCGGGCTGCGGCAAGGCGTCCGCGTATCTGGGTTTCGTTGGCACCGGTGTTTGCCAGGGATTCTGCGAATTTCTCGTGGTGTTCGGCCGAGCCGTAGTCGGCGGCCGGGGTACTCGCTGCTTTGAGGCCCTGGTCTTTGAGCCGGCTGCGGTCGTTGCCGGTGACGCGGTTCTCGATCTCTCGACCGACGCCTTCCATGCCGGCAAAGAGTTCCTTCTCGGCACGTTCGTACCGCCGTTCCACGGGCGTCCTTTGGGAGCCTTTGAAACCGCCCTCTGCCAGGATCTTGGCTTCGTGCATCTCCTTGGCAGCTTTCACGAACCCGGGATCCTCGAAATGGGAGTCACCGGCGCCGTTGACGTTCGCGGTGGTCTCCTTCCGCAACTGGTCAATGTCGGGACCGTTGATCCCGTCCTTGCCGATGAGGAACAGACGTTCCTGCACGGCCGCGTCCGCTGCCTCCAGCGCCTTGGGGGTCTTTGCTGTGTGAGCGGTCTGCAAGGCCTGGGCCAGCTCGGGGTTGGCCAGGTACTCGGCGGGTACCTGGTGACGTTCCATTTCCGGGGCCAGTTTCGCAGCCTGTGCGCGGAGTTCTTCGACGCGAGCAGCTGCGAGCAGCTGCGTGCTCTTCTCGTGTTCCACGGCCGCTTTGCGCGTCTCTTCCTGGCTGCGGGCCAGCTCATCCTGCCGGGCTTTCTCGGTGGTGATGGTCTGGATCCCTGACTCCAGATAGGCGGGGTCCGCGCCGACGTCGTGGGTGTCGATGCCGTAACGGGTGATTACTTCCTGACGGATCTTCTCCGAGGCCGCCAGCGCGGCCGGGTCGTGGTCCTTCCAGCTTGTCGCGACGGCGTGTGCGGTGGCGATGTCGGACGGCTGTGCCTTGTCCCACCACTGGTCCTTCTCCACCGGTGCCAGCGCTGCGCGCGCGCCACTGCGTCCGGCGGCGAGGCGGGCCTGGGCTTCGTGTGCTGTCTGGGCGTCCTGGTGTTCCTGTTGCCGCTGGGACTCCTGGCGTCGGCGGGCCAGGGTCTCGGCAATGCGTGAGGCGATCAGCAGGGACTGCCGCAGCCCGCCGTCCAGGAGATCATCCATTCCATCTGATTCACTCATGCTGTTCCCCTTGCAGTTGGTGGTGGTGGTCATTATCGGTCGAGGCCAGACCCGGATTCGTGTCGGCTGGGTTGGTAGGTCTCCGTCGGTGTTGGAGTTGTTGGCACCGCTGATCCCGGGCGGATGGGGACCATTCCGCGCCGGGCGATATCGATCGCCCTGGGCGGCACCGCAGCCTCAGGGGCCGGCTGCTGCCCGGCACCGACCAGAACCGCTTTAGGCATGGTCGCGGTGAACGGGGCGAGCTGTTCCTCGACCACCGAGCGGATGCGCTGAGCCTCACGGGTCCGCCCGGACTGGGCGTGCATTTCATACACGGCAAAGGCGGTGTTGATCAGCTGCACCATGAGGGCGGTTTGCGCGGCTGTTTTGTTCTTGCTCGACGCGGCCATGAACAACATGGCAGTTCCCGCAATCGACGGCAGAGCAACAGGCTTGCTGTGCTGCCGTGGTGCGCGCAGCTGCGCGGTGCGGGACAATTCGGCAGCGGTGGCCGCCAACGGCCCGGGGGTCGGTTCAAGCCGGTACGACCATGCCGCGAACGCCCCGGATACTTCCCGTGCAGCCTTCGCCCAGGTCGCGTGATCATCACGTGGAATGGTGCGCAGCTGGTCAGCCAGGGCGGTGGCGTTGCGGGTGTATTCCACCCACGCTTCCGCTGGCGGCGTTGCGTTCTCGGGGCCGGTCCTGGAGACCGTGTGCTTGTTGCGGGCCGCTGCGTTCCATTCCGCTGCGGCTTCCGTTGCCAGGTGCGGGGTGTCGAGCCATTCTTCACGGAGGGCACCGAGTTTCAGGTCAGAGGCGAGGGTCCCGCCGCCGAACCAGATAGGACGTTCTCCCTGGTTGGGGCGTTCGGCTACCGAGTAGCCAACTATGACGTCGGTGGTGTTCTTCGCGTACCGCGGCCGCACCAGCAAGCCGGTGTCGCGGGCCCGGCGAACGAACTCCGCTTCGGTCGCTGAGGCACCGGCGCTGGCGCGTACCTTGCGTGCCAGTGATGACCGGTGCATCTCACGGTCGTCCCTGACGGCTGTTGCTTTCTCGGCCCGGTCGTATCCACGGGTGGCGTGCACAGTGGAGAGCTGTTCCAGACCGTACTTGACCTCCAACTCGCGGCAGGTCTCCTGTGCCCGCTTGTAGTCCCCATGGGTGGAGGCTTTAGTGCCGTCCTCACGGACGAGCGAGACGGCCAGGTGAATGTGGTGGTTCCCGTTTTCGGACGTCCCGTGGTTCACCGCGGCCCACCGACAGCGTGCTTTACCGCTGGCTTCGGTGAAGCCCATGGAGTCCACGAAGTCGTTGGCGATATCGCCCCACTGCTGGTCCGACAGCGCGCCCTCCTCGGCGCGCAGACTCAGCGAACAATGCCACACGCTCGCGTCCTTGTAACCGACATGTACGCGCTCCTTCTTTGCCGCGTCCCACCGCATGTCTTTGATCTGCACCGACACGCCATATGCCCTGCGCGGCTGGTCCAGATGCTTGGCAATAGCAAGCGCATCGTCACGGTCCAGAACACCGTCGTCGTACCACGCCATGATCGCAGCATCCCCGGCCACCAGGTGCGGGTCCGTGTGTGCGTTCTTCGTCCTATTGGCGTCCGTCGATGCAAGGTACACCATGAGCCCGGCCATGCGCGAACCGCGAGTGATGTTCGGAATCATCCCTACATCAACCCCTCAATGGTGTCGTCAATGCGCATGGCCACCGAACGGATGAACTTCAACGACTCGCGGGCCTCGACCGGAAACTCGCCGGTGGCGTTCGCCTGCCGGGCGAGCTGGTTGATGTTGTTCGAGGAACGCCCCAGCAGATTGTGCAGCGACATCAGCTCCGCTGCAATCGCGCGGCGTTCCGTAGGTGAATCAGAGTACTCGGACAGGGCCGACGAAATCAGCAGGTTCGGAACGGTGACCCTCTCGCGCTCAGCCCTGGCGACGAGCGCGGCTTCTTCCTCCACGGTGACCCACACGTCACGGCGCTTCTTGGTCCCTGCGGGCTTGTTCTCCCGGCGCCGTCGGGAGAGCCGGGAACGAGCGGCATTCTCTTCCGTCACCCGTTCCACCTTCCCTTCAAGAAGCCCAGCGCAGCGACCCCGGAACCGGGGACCACACCCACCAGTGTGCCGCACCCGACCGCCAGAGTCGAACGCGACAAGCCACTTACACCCGTGTAAGTGCATAGCTTGCTCCGTCGGCAAAAATTTTTGGCCTTTCACGCCTGTGGCTTGTGGCCCCGTCAAGCTGTCTCCAACGCTGCGCTCCCCGGGACATCATGAAAACGTCATGGTCGGGCTAGGCTGAGTGCATGGCTACCATCGATATTGAGCAGACACGCAACCAGGCCCGGGAGCTCCTCGATTCGCGCATTGACTCCGTGACCGCATTGGTCAAGGCCCGTCAGCGGATCACGGATCTGAAGGAGCAGCTGGCCGAAGCCGAACGCGAGGACAAGCGCGCCTACGTGCGTGCCACCAAGGACGGGTGGAGCCCGGAAGAGCTCAAGAAGCTTGGTCTGGAATCAGGCGCTGTCTCACGCAGGCGCAAGACGACGAGCCGCGCCGCCAACGACAGCGCACCCGCCGCCCAGGGCGATAGCAGCAGCGGCGCCTAGACGCTGCCCCTCGCCCACCTGGGCACGGCAAAAGCTAACTCCTTCGGGCTTTTCCCGCACACACGTGGACGACCGGATCCAACCGACCGGCTGCACACCATCGCCAGGTCACCACAGGTGCGCGACGGACCACAGGAACCGGCGATCCTGCACAGCCTCCAACGCGTCGCTACAGCAGAACCGGCAACCTTCCCCCTGGACCAAGACAGCCGGCACCGTCTCGCCAAGATACGGAGCCCGGCTTCTTTTCAGCTCCGAACGACAAGGGGAAGCAACGCTCAGTGCCCCCGGACACACGGGTGGCCGTCACGTTCGCGTGAACGGCCATTCGAAATTTCAGGGTGAAGGCGGCAGCTAATTTTGGGTGCTTTCGTGCCTGGTCGTCCTGGCTTTCCTCGGCAGTGTCAGCTTCGGTCAGCTGATCGCTCGCGATGCGTTCCGCGGTTCTTGCATAGGCAGCATCGATGTTGGCGGTCAGGTCCTCATTCCGGACTCTCCACACACCTCTCCCCCGAACTGCGCGGCGGGCAGTTCGCTGCCGCGGACCGGTGCATGCACCAGCGGGCTTTTGACGTTCAGGATCTCCTGGACCTGCTTCAACGTGAGCATCCTCGCCGCACACCCACGCCGAAGATGCCGGGGGCGTCGCGTCCATGCCGTTCCTTCTTTGGGGCATGGTCAGCCGTCCTCGTGCCGGTGCTGCAGCTCATCCCTGGTGCCCTGTCCATGGCGGAGCGACCCGGCCGGGACAGGCTCCCACTTCCTGCCCTGATTGTGCCGCGCTGCAGCCGCTTCGCCTCCCGCATGATCGCCCTCACGATGAAATCCGACACGCCTCGCATCCTCTTCCAGATGGCCGGCGGCCAGGACCACGGCGCGGACCTGGCTTGGCCGACCGGTCTCGTCCGGTGAAGTCCGGGTGAACACCGCGATCTTTCTTCGCTCTCATCGTCCCGTGCTTATCGGGCGGTGTCCGGTTCCTGGCCGGTGCCGGGGGCCGGTGGCGGGCTGATGCGTGCCAGGAGCCCGTCGTAGGCGGCCTGCATGGCCGTGTCGCGCGCCTGCGCGGCGGCGAGCCGGGTTGCTGCTTCGGCCGCCTCGGCGGCGGCGGCCCGCTGCGCGGTGCGGGACTCTTCCAGCTCCCCGGTCAGGGCCGCCAGCTGCGCCGCCAGTTCCTCCACCCGGGCGCTCAGCCCGGCCACGGCCGCGTCCGTCTCCTCGGTGAGCCGATCCAAGTCAGCGACGAGCTCGGCGATCTCGGTGTCCTTGTCCTTGCGTTCCTGCGCCCAGGACGCTTCAACGCCGGCGTGCCGTTCATCCGCCAGGGCGGAGGCCTCGGCCCAGGCCGTTCCCGCCAGACGGGCCGCTGCTTCCAGCAGGGCAGCCGGCGTCGCGGCGAGCTGGCCGCCGGCGGCCTGCCTTTCCTCCGACCACTCCTTCAGGTACCGGGTGGCATCGGCATTACTCACCCCCGCCGCGGCACGCACCGTCGAAACCGTCGGGCGCCGCTCGGTGCTGATCCGCTCGGCGGCGGCATACACACGGTCTTTCACGCTCTGCGACATGGTTACATCCTGTCCGAAATGGTTCGAGTAGTAGGAGTAGTAACAATACTACTCCTACTTTCACTGTTGTCGCCGTCCGTTTCACTCAGAAGAACGGGTTCCAGTTCCGGCCCCCGCCAGGAAGACCGATGCGTCCCCGCCTCGCCGCGGCCCTTCCCCGAGGTCCGCGGCGGGGACGGTGGGGCATGCGGCTTCGATGGCTCCCCGTGTTCGGCCACTGTCCCACGGAGCAGACGCGCACCTCCCTTCGGTGGTGCGGTGGGCCACGACGGGGATGACCCCGTTTTCACGGATGATGGGCCACGAATTCCATCGTCGGCGTGGACGGCGTGGGGGCGGATACGTACCATCCGAAGGACGGCAGCCAAAAAATGGCCGGGACGGACCGCGCTCAATTGCGGGCCCGGTTTAATCAGCCGGCCGGCGCCAGCGGACGCCGAACATGGGGCTCGGCCCGCTTTCGGCCCTGGCAGCTTTCCCCTGGCGTGGCGCAACCGATCAGGCGCTGGATGGGACGATCTGCAACAGGTCCCTCCGTGTGAAGCCGGTTACCTGACGGTCAGGCGTCGGTGGGTTCGCCGGGGTGGCTGGGGTTGCCGTCGTTCCATTGCAGGTCTGTCATATGGGCCGTGCCGGGATTCCTGGAAGCTGCTCGGGCCAGGACGGTTTCGGCGGTGCTGTCACCGGTGGATGGTGCGTGCTCGATGGCGTAGCCGGCGTGCGAGAAGTCAACGGCGCTCATGGGTCCTCCTGGTACGGGTCAGTATCTTTCCACCGTAGTTCCCGGTGGGGTGAAGGGTTATGGAGGTGGTGGGGTCGCGCCAGCGTTGCCGGCGGCCGGCGGAGCGAAGCGGGGGAGGCCGCCGGCAACGCCCACGGGCAGGGAGGGGCAACCCGGTAGCTGCCCTCCCCGCTCCTGCGCGGTTATCCCTTCCGGTAGCCGGTGGCCTTGCGTTGTGCGACCTTGGCGACGTGTCCGCGTCCGGTCAGTTCCTTGAGCAGCACGGCCAGCCGGTACCCGGGGGCGGCGCCCAGTGCATGGTCGAGGTAGCTGGCGGCCAGTTGTCCGCGTCCCTTGTTCCAGCTGATCCAGCCCAGAGCTGTCAGCAGGGGCGCCCGGTGCGCCCCGGCAGCGGTTTCCAGCAGCTGAGTCAGCAGTGCTTGCCCGGCGTCCACGCGGTTCCACGTCGGGACGGTGGGGCACTCCCCCAGCAGTGTCCTGCCGTAGACGTCCGGGTCCGTGTCGGTGCTGATCAGGTCTGCCATCAGCCGGTCACGGATCGAAACGTGCTGGAAGTACGCCAGCACCTCCACCGTCGCTGCAGGGTCGAGCGGGTCGAGTCCGCCGGTCAGGGCGCGGTCCCACAGGGTACGGGCGGTGCGCATCGGTTCGGCCGTGGCGTCGTTGGGGTCCCCGACGCTGAACCGGGCGGCGGTATCCGTGACGGCCTGTTCCGTCGCCGCCGTGCCGGTGCAGGCGGGAATGTGTGCGGCGGCGTCCTTCTCGTAGCTGGATCCGCGGAACGTCAGTTCCGCGTTGAGCACACTGTCCGTGATCGCTTCGAGCGGCGCCAGCCCGGTGCAGCAGTCCTCAACGCACAGGTAGTCCTTCCACCCCTGCGCGGTGACGAGCCAGCCGTTGCGTGCCGGGATCCCGGCTTTGTTCAGTTCCTGCATCAGCGTCTCGACCATCTCGGCGTGCGGGTGGCCGTCGCCGGCGGCGGTGTAGAGGACGAAGAGGGTTCCGTCCGCGTTCTCCTCCGTCAGCAGGTAGCTGCAGGCCTTGACGGCGTAATCTCGGGCGTCGGCGGTGCCGTGGGGCAGCTCCATGCGGAGGGTGGCGCCGATGCTCCCCCCGGTAAGGGCGAGCAGGACAAGGGATTCCTTCGGGACGAATCCGAGCTGGTGGGCGATAAAGGCAATGATGTCCTGCCCGGCGGAAACCGTGAGCTTTTCCATGATGTGCGTCCTTTGCGTCAGGTCCGGGGTGGGAGAGCGGCGTTACCCGGCCAGCTGGTTTCTCCCCTCCCCCGTTGTTTTTTTGCCGCTGGCGAAGCACCGCGTAGCTGTGGCCGACGGAGCCCCGCCTACCCGCAGGGCAAGACGGGATGAATTCCCTCAAGGAAATAAGCGACGCAGGAGCGCCGGAGGGAAATCATCACGGCGCGGGCCCCGACGAAGGAGCGGCTAGGCGGGGTGGAGCGGACACGTACAATCCGAAGGACAGCAGCCAAAAAATGGTCGGGACGGCCCGCACGCTTTTTTGCGGGCCGTCTTCATCAGCCGGCCGCGCCAGCGGACGCCCTTTACCCTGGTGCAAGCTGGCGAGTACCAGGGCCTCATCCTGGCCGGCTCCGTCCGGACAGGACAGCACCCCACCCCCAAAACCGGGGACGGGGTACCGGGGCCCAGGTTTAGTGGGACCAGCCGGGGTAGGGCTGGCGGTTGTTACCGAGCGCGTTATTTGACGATGGCGGCGTCACCTTTGATGCCGACGGGATTGGTGGGTTTGGTCGTCATGGTGACGTGGTGGTCGGCATGCTGCCGGGCACGTGGACATGGCCGTTGGCGTCGTCGTCATGGTGA
>JBBRKU010000048.1:0-8840 GCA_038231735.1 Actinomycetales bacterium
ACCCGGCTCGGGATCCGGACCGTGGACGTGGGAACGCCGCTGCTGTCCATGCACTCCGCCCGCGAGCTCTGCGGGGTCGAGGACCCGCACCGGCTGGCACGGGCCGCGGAGGTCTTCTTCCGGACGGCCGTGTAGGCGAGGTGGGCCCCGGCGCGGGTCCTCCTCCGTGGCATGCAAGGCGGTGGTGCTGGAGTCCATCGGGATATGGTCAGCCAGATCCACAGGTTGTAGATCAGCGCGGTCGCCGCCCAACCGATCGTTGCAGCGTAGAGCGACCCCCGAGCGTGCGTTATCCACAGCCCGCGCCCCTGCCGTTCGTGTCCCGGCGCGCCAGTTCGGTACGGTAAGATAGTGAAGTCTGTGCTGGCGCCAGGAGCGGGTGGAATACCCCGCACCGCGCCCAGAATCATTGCAACCGCACGCAGACACCGCAAATGAACCTCCTGTTACGGAAAGACCGTAGCCGTTTAGCCCAAAGGAGGTGGGTTCACATATGCGTCCTTATGAATTGATGGTAATCATCGACCCCGATGTCGAAGAGCGTACCGTTGAGCCGTCGCTTCAGAAGTTCCTGAATGTCATTACTACCGGTGGTGGAACCATCGAAAAGGTTGATATCTGGGGCCGTCGTCGCCTGGCTTACGAGATCAAAAAGAAGGCCGAAGGCATCTACGCAGTGGTTAATTTCACCGCGGAGCCGGCCATCGCCCAGGAGCTTGACCGCCAGCTTGGCCTCACCGAGACCATCCTGCGCACCAAGATCATCCGTCCCGAAGACCAGAAGGTCGTCGCCGAATAATTCGGCGCCACTCTTTCACGTTTTCATCCGCAGGAACAGACCAGGAGGCAGCAGATGGCAGGCGAAACCATTATCACTGTGGTGGGTAACCTCACCAACGACCCGGAACTACGGTTCACCCCGTCCGGTTCGGCAGTAGCGAACTTCACCATTGCATCCACTCCGCGGACCTTTGACCGCCAATCGAATGAGTGGAAGGACGGCGAAACGCTGTTCCTGCGCGCATCCGTCTGGCGTGAAGCTGCCGAGAACGTGGCGGAGTCCCTAACCAAGGGAACCCGCGTGGTCGTTCAAGGCCGGCTGAAGTCGCGTTCCTACGAAACCAAAGAAGGCGAAAAGCGCACCGTCATGGAGCTTGAGGTCGATGAGATCGGTCCCTCGTTGCGCTATGCCAGTGCCAAGGTCAACCGCACCCAGCGCTCTGGCGCTGGCGGCGGTGGCAACTTCGGCGGCGGCAGCGGTGGGTCCGGCGGCAACTCCAGCCAGGGTAATTCCGGCTGGGGCGGCGGCCAGGGCCAGTCCGCGCCGGCAGAGGACCCGTGGGGCACGCCCTCCGGTGGTTCTTCCGGTTGGGGCTCCGGCCCGGATTCCTCGGAACCCCCCTTCTAGCAACATCGCGGCAACCGCCGCAAACAAACCATCCCGTGGATCAATATCCACGGGCTCCACGAATATTAAGGAGCTCCACGATGGCTAAGGCTGAACTCCGTAAGCCCAAACCAAAGTCCAACCCCTTGAAGGCCGCTGACATCACCGTCATCGACTACAAGGACGTAGCATTGCTGCGCAAGTTCATCTCTGACCGCGGAAAGATCCGTGCGCGCCGCGTCACGGGCGTCACCGTTCAGGAACAGCGCAAAATCGCCCAGGCAATCAAGAACGCCCGCGAAGTTGCACTGCTGCCCTACTCCGGCGCTGGCCGCGGCTAAGCGAAGGAGAATAACATGGCAAAGCTCATTTTGACCCACGAAGTCACCGGTCTCGGTGCTGCCGGCGACATCATCGAGGTGAAGAACGGTTACGCACGTAACTACCTTCTGCCCCGCGGTTTCGCCCTGACCTGGTCCAAGGGCGGCGAGAAGCAGGTTGAGTCCATCAAGGCTGCCCGCGTGGCCCGCGAGCACGCTTCCGTTGAAGCGGCCCAGGCCCAGGCTGCCGCGCTGTCCGCCAAGCCGGTCAAGCTGGTCGTCAAGGCAGGCGAGTCCGGCCGCCTCTTCGGTACCGTCAAGGCCGAGGATGTCGCTAAGGCTGTCGAGGCTGCCGGTCTCGGCGCCATCGACAAGCGCAAGGTGGAACTGCCCGCTCACATCAAGAGCGTCGGTTCCTACCAGGCCAACGTCCGTCTGCACGACGACGTTGCCGTTGTGATCGATCTGGACGTCGTCGCGGGTAAGTAGTTTCCACTCCCGCTGCACGTGCCAAGCGAAGGGCCCCTACCCGTTGGGTAGGGGCCCTTCGTGGTACCCGGCCACCGGTTTCGGGCCGGGCGCCCGACGGCGGTCTAATTCCGGCTCCGGTGTGGCCGTGTGCACGTGTGCGAAGGCGTCGCGGATGAGCCCCTCCAGGACGTCCAGGTCCACCTCCGCCAGGCTGGCGACGTAAAGGCAGCCGACGCCCGTTTTGTACCTGCCAAGGTCCGCAAGCCGTTGCCGGGCGGTTTTCAGGTAGGTCAGCCCGTACAGCGCCAGATTGGCCTTGCGGGGGGAAAATCCGACGGCGGGTTGGTCGCCTTCGCGTCCGCTGGCGTACACGTAGTGGTTGGTCCCAAAACCGACAATGGAGGCACCCCACATCACGGCGGGCGCCCCGGTCGCCCGTGTCATCAGCTCCAGCAGGGCCAGCGCGTCCGCCCGCCGCCGGTCATCGGCAACCGCCGCGATGAAATCCCCAATGGAGGCGGTGACGGGCTGGGTCTTGTTGGGAGGCGTTTTTCTGGCCGGCGGCTTCCTGTCCGGCCCGGCGGCGGCCGGAACTGTGTTTTCAGCCGTCAAAGGTTCAGCAGCCGTCATGGCCGCATTCGCTCGATGATGTTCTTGGCATCGGCCAGGCTCAACCCGGTCTGGTTACGGAGCAGATTGACGGCCTGGACCGTCTGCCCGCCGCGGACCATTCCTTGCAGCTGCAGGGCCAGCTGCGGATTGAGCCGGGGAATCTGCTGGCCGCTCTGCCCGGAGAACTGACCGGCGTTCTGGCCGGAACCGTAGCCGCTGAGATTCTGGCCGTGGGTCACGTTCTGGCCCTCAGCGGGGGTGGTGCGGTACGCATTGGCCTGCGAGTAACCGGTGCGCTGCGACGGATTAATCGGCCGGAGCTCCGCCGCCCTCCGTGCCTGCGCCTTGGTATGTTCCTGCGCCTTCTTGGCCAGCTCCAGCTGGTAGCGGTCCGCGTCCGAAATTCCAGTGCCGCGCGGCCCGCCGGCGCGGACGGCCCAGAGAAGGAAAATGAGGCCGGCGACGGCGATGAGTACCACGATGAGCCAATCCATGCCCTGAGCCTATGCCACCCGGAGACCGGATGGCAGAGGTAACCGCGGCGGTGACTGCAGCCGCGTCGGGCCGGGCCGTTTTGATATATTCCATCACACGCATGCAGGCGTCCGATCCGCGCGGAATCAGGGGTTGCTAAAAGTTCACGGAAACGGAATATATCGGCCTGTAAATACTGTTCGGTAACTTTCGTGTTTCGACTTTGTCAACATCGGACCTGTGGATGAAGGTTGGAGCAAAACTTCTTTTCCTCCACAGTGCTCGGCATGCGTTAGTGCAGGTCAGGGGCATGTTGCGACGGAAAGTTTTTTGATATCCACAGGATTATCCCCATCCTGTGCACAAGACACGCCAGACGGGTCCACAGGTTGTCCACAGGGCGCCCCACGGCGGGCTTGGTGCCCCGGGGTCGAGGGTCTAACGTAGCCGGGTATCCCTTTCACGCGGCGGGAATTTCCTGGGCCGAAGCTTTGTCGGTGGCGCATGTTAGGACGGGGTATCAGCGATACCAGGCCTGTCCGGCCAGAACGGAAGTAACCGATGTCAGTTGCCAGCTCAGATATGATGGCCGCACCCCGCGACTCGGATCTGGCCCGGACCCCGCCGCAGGACCTGGTCGCCGAGCAGAGCGTCCTTGGCGGCATGATGCTCTCCAAGGACGCCATTGCGGACGTCGTCGAGGTGCTGCGCGGCAACGACTTCTATCGGCCCTCGCACGAGAGCATCTACGAGGCCATCCTGGACCTCTATGGCCGTGGCGAGCCCGCCGACGCCGTCACCGTCGCCGATGAGCTGACCAAACGTGGCGAGATCGCCCGGATCGGCGGCCCGGCCTACCTGCATCAGCTGATCCAGTCCGTTCCCACCGCCGCCAACGCCGGCTTCTATGCCGAAATCGTCGGCGAACGGGCCGTCCTCCGCCGCCTGGTCAACGCCGGAACCAAGATCGTGCAGATGGGCTACGCCAACGACGGTGAGGTCGAGGACATCGTCAACGCCGCCCAGGCGGAGGTCTATGCCGTTGCCGAGCGTCGCACCGCGGAGGACTATGTCGTCCTCAAGGACGTGATGGAGTCCACCGTCGACGAGATCGAAGCCTCCGGGCATCGAGGCCAAGGCATGACCGGGGTGCCCACCGGCTTCTACGAGCTGGACGAGCTGACCAACGGTCTGCACCCCGGACAGATGATCGTCATCGCGGCCAGGCCGGCCGTGGGAAAGGCGCTGGCCCTTGGCACGCCGTTGCCCACGCCCTCGGGCTGGACCACGATGGGTGAAGTTTCCGTCGGAGATATGGTCTTGGCTGCGGACGGAACTCCGACTGCTGTGGTGGCCGCGACGGAAGTCATGATGGACCGCCCCTGCTTCGAAGTGACTTTCGACGACGGCAGCGTCCTGATCGCGGATGCTGAACATCAGTGGGTCACGGATACGCGGTCTTCACGGAAATCCGCCCAGGCCGCGGCGGCCGGCTGCAACCGCACGAAAAACCAGCGGACCTTCGCCCAGATCCGGACCACCGAGGAAATTGCTGCAACCCTACGCTGTGAAACGTTGGATGGACGCCTGAACCATTCCGTCCGCACCGCAGCGGCCTTGGATCTGCCGGCTGATGACCTGCCAGTTGGCCCATACACGCTTGGCGCCTGGCTCGGGGATGGCGCCCCCGATGCCGCCCGAATCACCAATTTGGATCACGAGATCCTCATGCGGATCTCCGGTGAAGGCTACGTCCTGGCTCCGGACGGAGAACTGCAGGCTGTGCTCCGGTCCATAGGCCTGTTGGGCCAAAAGCACATCCCTGGGGCGTACCTTCGTTCGAGTGAAGAGCAACGCCGAACGCTCTTGGCTGGTCTTCTCGACACGGACGGCACGGTGACCGGAAGTGGCTGCGTTCAATTCAGTGTCACCAGCCGCAGGTTGGCTGACGATACCCGCGAGCTGATCCACAGTCTCGGGTATCGCACTGAATGGTCCGAAAGGGCGGTGAAGGGACGAACGGTTGCCTCGTCGACCGCCTTCAGCATCACCTTCGCCACGAACGACGTCGTTTTCGGACTGCACCGAAAGCAGGTGCTCCATAAGGAACGCGATGCGAGGGCGACGCCGAAACGTACCCAGCGCTTCATCACATCCGTGCGGCCTATGGAATCCGTGCCGGTCAGGTGCATCCAGATTGCGCACGACAGTCATCTTTACCTCGCCGGGCGCTCTTTCATTCCGACCCATAACTCGACCTTTGCGCTCGATTTCGCCCGTTCTGCTGCCATCAAGC
Organism: Actinomycetales bacterium; assembly: GCA_038231735.1. Taxonomy (GTDB): domain Bacteria; phylum Actinomycetota; class Actinomycetes; order Actinomycetales; family Micrococcaceae; genus Arthrobacter_M. Next base: position 5,561 of record JBBRKU010000048.1, read on the forward strand.
ACAATCTGGCCACCGTAGTCTTCTCCCTGGAAATGGGGCGAAACGAACTGGCCATGCGCCTGCTGTCGGCGGAGGCGACCATCAGCCTCCAGGACCTGCGCAAGGGCACCATCAAGGACGACCAGTGGTCCAAGATCGCCACGACCATGGGGCGGATGAACGACGCTCCTCTGTTCATCGATGACAGCCCCAACATGTCACTGATGGAAATCCGTGCCAAATGCCGCCGCCTAAAGCAGCAGCACGACCTCAAGCTCGTGGTGCTTGACTACCTGCAGCTGATGTCATCCGGCAAGAAAGTCGAATCCCGCCAGCAGGAAGTCTCAGAGTTCTCCCGTGCCCTGAAGCTGCTGGCCAAGGAGCTGCAGGTTCCGGTCGTTGCCCTCTCGCAGCTCAACCGTGGATCCGAGCAGCGAACGGACAAGAAGCCGATGGTGTCCGACCTTCGCGAATCGGGCTGCCTTACCGCGGATACCCGTGTCCTTCGCTCCGACACTGGGGCGGAAACCACGATGGGAGAATTGTTCGCAAGTGGTGCAAAAGATGTACCCGTCTGGTCCCTCGATGAGAGCCTTCGATATGTTGAACGCCACCTCACGCATGTTTTCTCGACCGGAGTGAAGGAGGTCTTCCGGCTCACCTTGGCCTCGGGCAAGACGATCCGGGCGACGGCGAACCACCCATTTTTCACGTACGAGGGCTGGAAGGCACTTGGCGATCTCAACGTGGGAGACCGGCTGGGCGTGCCCAGGCATGTGAACGGCCCATCGAACCGATCCGAATGGGACGACGCGAAGGTCATCATGCTTGCCCGAATACTTGGCGAATCGTCCAAGTCAACACTCAGACGTTCAGATGTGTGCGAGGAGGATGGGCATGTTGTCGACGCTCTCCAACTTGTCCCTGCCGGCGTTTTTGCGTTGCCAAAAAAGCAGATTGCCCTTTTCCTCTCACAACTGTGGGCCACGGACGGATCCGTCACAGTCGACAATGGTCGGCAGGGCGGCAAGATTTCCTACCGCTCCACCTCACGCAGGCTCGTAGATGACGTCGCCCGCCTGCTCCTCCGATTCGGTATCGGCGCACTGCTTCGAGCCGCCAGACCCGGGGCTGATCGCCATCCCGGCTACGCATTGGACATCGAGGGAACGGACGATCAGCGCCGCTTCCTAAAGGAAATCAGCACAAGTGGAACCAGCAACGAGAATTGTGCGGCTTTGCTGGAGATAGTGCAGGCGAGGGCGGTCGGCGAAAGTGAGACTGCAGTGCCGGTGCAGGTCTGGAACGATCTGCGGGACGTCCTTCAGGAAGGCGAACCGACTCATTCGGGGCGGCCAGCAGTCGCCGGCGCATCCTGCACCACGAGTTCTAAGCCTGCTCCGTCGCGTGAACGGCTGGCCCTTGTCGCCGACGTTCTTGGGTCGGCCGACTTGGATATAAAGCCCGTCAACGACCTGATGTGGGACACCATCATTAGCTTGACCCCGGACGGCGAGGAGGAGGTGTTCGACGCAACGGTCCTTGGCAACCATAATTTCGTGGCGAACGGCATCGCTGTCCACAACTCCATTGAGCAGGATGCGGATATGGTCATCCTGCTTCACCGCGAGGACATTTACGACAAGGAATCCCCGCGTGCCGGGGAGGCCGACGTGATTGTCGCCAAGCACCGTAACGGGCCGACCAAGACCATCGTGGTGGGCTTCCAAGGGCACTACTCCCGGTTTTCCAACATGGCAGCGGACTCCGGAGGCGGAGCGTACTAAACGCCGGATCCGGAGGGGGCGAGCGTGGAGCCATGGCGCCGGTTTAGGCGCCGGGCAACGGCCGGATGGCTCTAGGCTGGTAGCCGTGCCCAAAACGACCCTCCACCGCCAGATCCTGCAGCTGGCCGTTCCCGCGTTCGGGGCGCTGATCGCCGAGCCACTGTTCCTGCTTGCGGACTCGGCCATCGTGGGGCACCTGGGGGTGGACCAGCTGGCGGGCGTCGGGCTGGCGTCCACGGTGCTGCAGACCGCCGTCGGCCTGCTGGTTTTTCTGGCCTATTCGACGACGCCGGCGGTCGCCCGGCTGGTTGGTGCGGGCCGGATGGGTGACGCACTCGCCGTCGGACGTGACGGTCTGGGGCTGGCCGGACTGTTGGGCGTGGTGCTGGCTGCGGCCGGGTTCGCCTTTGCCGCGCCGGTGCTGGGACTGCTGGGTGCCGGCGACCGCGTCCTGGGCTTCGCCGTCGAATATCTGCGGTTTTCGATGCCGGGGCTGCCGGCCATGCTGCTGATCCTGGCGGCAACCGGTGTGCTACGCGGGCTACAGGACACGCGGACGCCGCTGCTGGTGGCCGGCGTCGGTTTCACGGCAAACATTGCGCTCAATGCCGTGCTGGTCTACGGACTTCGGCTCTCCGTGGCCGGTTCCGCGCTGGGCACGAGCATTGCGCAGTGGGGGATGGCGGCCGTCTACCTGGTGATCGTGGTCCGCGCCGCCCGCCGGGAGGGCGTCGGGCTACGCCCGGACTGGGCCGGAATCCACGAGGTGTCCAAGGTGGGCAGCTGGCTGATGCTGCGCACGCTGAGTCTGCGGGTGGCGATTTTTGCCACCGTCCTGCTGGCCACCGCCCAGGGGCCGGTGAATCTGGCGGCCCACCAACTGGCCATGACCATCTTCAATTTCCTGGCCTTCGCCCTCGATGCGCTCGCGATCGCCGCCCAGGCCCTGGTGGGCAAGGAGCTGGGCGCGGCGAATCCGGCCGCGGTGCGGGCGCTGACCCGGACCATGCTGCGCTGGGGGCTGGTCCTGGGGCTGGGGACCGGGGTTCTGCTGCTGGCGACTGCCCAGAGCATCGGCTGGATCTTCACCACTGACCCAGCCGTCCATGCGGCGCTGGCCACCGCCCTGCTGGTGCTGGCCATCGGGCAACCCGCCGCGGGCTACGTTTTTGTGCTGGACGGGGTGCTGATCGGCGCCGGCGACGCGCGCTATCTGGCGCTGGCCGGCGTGGTGAACCTGCTGGCCTACCTGCCGCTGCTGACCTGGGTTGCGGCCAGCCGTCCGGAAGGCAACGCCGGGCTGTTCTGGCTGTGGGCGGCCTTCGGGGTCGGCTATATGCTGGCACGGGCGATCACGCTGGGACTGCGGGCGCGCTCGGACCGCTGGCTGCTCACCGGCGCCTGCCGGGCATAGCGGCACCGGCGCGGGCACTAAACTGTAACGGTGAGTGAACACGCCGTACCCCCGCCTTGCCGCAGACCGCCGTCGCCCTGCCCGCCGGGGTGTGGAAGCC
>JBBRKU010000049.1:0-8833 GCA_038231735.1 Actinomycetales bacterium
AGACGTTGGTCCGCTCCCTCGCGTCCGCGGCGAGGGAAACACCGTCCCGCGGGTCGGGAACTTTCCCTCCGTCAAAGATGGGGGCGCTGTGCGATTCCTGTGCCATCGCAGCAGCCGGGCCGGTCGCGGTATTGTTTTCCGTTGTTGGCATGCTTCATCGTAGGCAGCCGGCGGCTGCGGACAGTGGCCCGCCTGTAGCCCCGCACATTGTTCACGACCAAACTAAGTTCCGGGCCTTTCCGCTCCTCCGGAATCGGCTAGTCTGCGATGGGATGTAGCCGCATTCCGGGGAAAATCCGGGCGGCGCAGCCGGAAAACAGTCGATCGACAGAGTGGAGGCAGGACCGTGGGGTACAAACCGTCCTACGCCAAACAGGTCAAGAGAACCGGCCCTCTGGACGTCGCACTGACCGAATCGTCCTCCAATATCCTCTCCCTGATTGCCGGCGGACGCGCCACGTCCCGGGCCGATCTGGCCCGTGCCCTGAACCTGGCGCCCTCCACCATCACCATCAAAGTCGCGGAGCTGCTGGAGGCGGGGCTGATCAGCGAGAGCGGCTCCGGCTCGGCCACCGGGGGGCGCCGGGCGACGCTGCTGCATCTGGTGCCCGACGCCGGCTACATCCTCGCCGCTGACCTCGGCGCCCACCATGCCTGGGTCGGAAGGCTGAACATCTCCGGCTACCTGACCTGTTCCAAGCTGGAGACCATCAACATCGCTGACGGTCCCGACGTCGTGCTGGCGCAGGTTGCGACCATGATGCGCGCCCTGACCGATGACAGCAACGACCCGCCGCTGCGCGGGGTGGGCATGTCGCTGCCTGGGCCGGTGGATGTCGCCCGCGGCACACTCGATTCCCCCTCAAGGATGCGCGGTTGGCACAACTTCAACGTCCAGGGCTGGCTGGCGGAGGAATTCGGGACCATCGCCGTGGTCGACAACGACGCGAACATGATGGCGCTGGGCGAATTCGTGCTGCGCCAGCACGATGCGCCAGACAGCAAACAAAAACAGAACACGCTGTTCCTCAAGGCCGGGGCCGCCATCGGCTGCGGATTGATCCTCAATGGCCAGATCTACCGCGGCGCCACCGGGGCGGCCGGCGACATCGCTCACGTCCAGATACCGGCGGCCGGGGACCGGCCGTGTTCCTGCGGCAACCGCGGCTGTCTGGAGACCGTGGCCAGCGGTACGGCCATCATGAGCCAGTTGGTCGAGGCGGGAGCGCCGGGGAACGGCCTCGAGGACATCATCCGTAATGTCCTCAATGGCGACGCCGAGACCACCACCCGGGTGCGCACCGCGGGACGCATTCTGGGCCAGACTCTGAGCGCCGTCGTCAACTTCATTAATCCGGATCTGGTGGTGCTCGGCGGCGGACTCTCCCAGGTGGAGCCCTACGTTGCCGCCGTGCGCGCCCAGCTCTATGAGAGTTGCCATCCGCTAGCGACGAAAAAGCTGACGATCGAACAATCCCTGGCCGGTTCGCAGGCCGGCATGCTCGGCGCCGGGCAATTGTGCCTGCGCAACGTCCTCGCCGGAGCCTAGCCGCGGCACCGGCGGTAGGAGAAAAGGAAGGGTTTCATGGTTGAGGTTGAAATCTGCGTCCAGGACATCGCCGGTATTCGATGCGCCCTGGAGGCCGGGGCGGACCGGGTTGAAATCTGCTCCGCCTTGGCCACCGGTGGGCTGACCCCCAGTATCGGGCTGGTTGAAGCCGCGGCCGGGCTGGCCCGGACGGCCGGCGCCCCCGGCTTCGTCCAGGTCCTGATCCGGCCACGGCCCGGCGGCTATGTCTATTCGGAGGACGAACTCTTGGTAATGACCCGGGATATCCGGCACCTGCTGGCGGCGGGGGCGGATGGCATCGTCGTGGGGGCCCTGACCCCCGACGGCGGGATCGATGAAGCAGCGACGGCCGCCCTGATCGGCGCCGCCGCAGGCGCCCCGGCCACCTTCCACCGGGCGGTCGACGCCGCCGCGGACCCGGTGCGCACCGCGGTCGCCGCGGCCCGGCTGGGCGCCATCCGGATCCTGACCTCGGGCGGATCCCCGCGGGCCGGCGGCGGCGCCGCCCAGCTGAGGCGGATGGTTCAGACGCTCCCGGAGGGTGTTCAGGTCATGGCCGGTGGCGGGGTGGGTGCCGAATGCATTGGGGAGCTGATCGCCTCCGGCGTCGGTGCCATCCATTTCTCCGGAAAGCGGGATGTGTCCGATCCGCATCCCTCAGGCCCCGGCGGCGGCGCCGGGACGGTCACTGTTACCGATCCCGCAACCGTCCAGGGCCTGATCCAGACCATCCGTTCGCCTGGCCGAACGGTCCGAACGCGTTAATTTGTGATCGAAAAATTTCCGGCGACTCCCGGTCCCAGAGCCCTGCCGGAGCATTCCCCGGTCGGACCAGATTCCCGGCATGGAGCTGACCGCGGCAGCCAGGGGATTGCACGTGCTGGTGGAAAAACCGATGGCGATCAGCCTGTCCGATTGCGATGAGATGGAGGCGGCTTGCCTGGCCGCCGGCGTCAAGCTGGTGGTGGGGCAGATCCAGCACTTCCTGCCGGAGAAGCTTGCCGTGCAGCGGGACCTGGCATTCAGGATGAATATCGGCGGCCACCTTCTGGACCGGTCCCTGTGGTTCGGCGGGGCCCCGCCGCGAGCGTGCCAGCGACCACGTTGAACCGGTTCGGCTCGCCGATGGAAACGGACGGGACCATCGCGCTCCGGCTGGCGAACGGCGTCGCGGTTTCCGTTTCGGTCGTCTCCGATACTCCGCGCTACGTCGACGAACTCATGGTGGTTTGTGAGCGCGGCACCATTGTGGCGGATCCGGGGACGAGAACGTTCCTTCGACGGGACGGACAGACATTGTGGAGGTTATCCTTGCCGCCTATGATTCCGCGGCCGGCGGCAGCCCTGTGCAGCTGCCCGGGCTGAGGTCAGTTCCACCGGCTGAAGATTTCGATCGGCGCCAGGACACCACCCTGGAAGGCTGCCAGCAGATTGCCCATCCGGACGGAACCTCCCGATCCGAGCACCAGCTGGATACCCAGCGGGTGCGGTCCGCTTTCCGATGAGCGGGACTGTGATTTTTTCATGAAGTCAATGGAGAATTGGAGCCGGTTACGCTCGGACTCCACCTCGAAGCCGGCGTCCTCAAGGCCATCCGAGTAGGCCAACGGCGACGCCACGAAGGACATCTCGGGATCGGTGGCCCAGGGCAGCGGGAATAGCGGTTCGCCGTGGCCCAGGTGCATGATGTCGAAAATGGCGAAGATACCGCCGGGCTTCAGCACCCGGGCGGCCTCGGCGAACACGGCCGCCTTGTCATCAATGTTCATGCCCACATGCAGCAGGGTGGCCACGTCAAATTCGTCCGCTCCGAACGGCAGGTCCAGGGCGCTGGCCCGCGAAAACGAGACCTGGTCCGAAAGCCCGCAGCGCCGGGTCAGGGACTGGGCCACGTCGACGAACTCCGGCGTCACATCCACCCCTTGGACCTGCGCGCCGAACTCATGGGCGAAGAGCCGGGCCGGACCGCCGATGCCGCAGCCCAGATCCAGCACCCGGGTCCCGGCGCCGATGCCGGCACCGCGTGCCAGCTCTACGGCCGCCTGGACCCCTCCGATGTGGAACTCATCGACGCCGGTCAGATCCTCCGGGTTGATCCGGTCCGGATCCCTTCCCATGGCCCGCAGCCCGGCCAGGATCTTCTCCTCCAGGTCGCCGGTGCTGTAATGCCTGACGACAGTGCTGTCCGTGTCCATTGGAGCCTCCGGGGTTGAAGTGCGGTGCCCAGAATACAGCCCCGAAGCGGAGCTGTCATGATCCGTCCGGCAGCAATGGCGGGGTTGGCGGATCCAAGCCCACCATCGGTGCCGGATCGATGGCGGCAGCGGCGGCGTCGGCCGCCACCCGCCGTCGTCGGCCGTCGCAGAGGGCCCGGAGCGGGCTCAGGAAGCGGTTCCGGGAACCCCTTTGATGTCCTTGGCGTCCAGGATCCGGTAGGCGTAGCCCTGCTCGGCCAGGAAGCGCTGTCGCTTGGCGGCGAAATCCTGGTCCAGCGTGTCCCGGGCCACCAGGGTGTAGAAACGCGCCGAGCGGCCGTCCGCCTTGGGCCGCAGCAGACGGCCCAGCCGCTGCGCCTCCTCCTGCCGGGAGCCGAAGGATCCGGAGACCTGGATGGCCACGGACGCCTCGGGCAGGTCGATGGAGAAGTTGGCCACCTTGGAGACCACGAGGGTGTGGATCTCCCCGCGCCGGAAGGCGTCAAAGAGCCGCTGCCGCTCCTTGACACTGGTCTCGCCCTTGATCAGCGGGGCGTTGAGCCGCTCAGCGATCTCGTCCAGCTGGTCGATGTACTGGCCGATCACCAGCAGCTGCTCGTCCAGATGCGCCTTGACCAGCTGTTCGACGACGACGGTCTTGGTTTCGCTGGTGGCGCAGAGCCGGTATTTATCCGCGTCCTCCGCCATTGCGTACGCCATCCGCTCGTCGCGGGGCAGGTCCACCCGGACCTCCACGCAGTCCGCCGGCGCAATGTAGCCCTGCGCCTCGATGTCCTTCCACGGCGCGTCGTAGCGCTTGGGCCCGATCAGCGAAAAGACCTCGCCCTCCCGGCCGTCCTCCCGGACCAGCGTCGCGGTCAGGCCCAGCCGCCGTCGGGCCTGCAGATCCGCCGTCATTCGGAAGATCGGGGCCGGCAGCAGGTGCACCTCGTCGTAGACAATGAGGCCCCAGTCGTTGGCGTCCAGCAGCTCCAGATGCGGGTACAGGCCGCCGCGCTTCATAGTCAGGACTTGGTATGTGGCGATGGTCACCGGCCGGACCTCCTTCACAGCACCGGAATATTCTCCGATTTCCGCCTCCGTCAGCGAGGTGCGCTTGAGCAGCTCGTCCTTCCACTGCCGGGCGGAGACGGTGTTGGTGACCAGGATCAGCGTGGTGGTCTGGCTGGTGGCCATGGCCGCGGCGCCCACCAGCGTCTTGCCCGCGCCGCAGGGCAGCACGACGACGCCGGAGCCGCCGGCCCAGAAGTTCTCCACCGCCATTTGCTGGTACGGGCGCAGGTGCCAGCCCTCCTGGTTCAGGGCGATCGGGTGCGGCCTGCCGTCAACGTAGCCGGCCAGATCCTCCGCGGGCCAGCCGATCTTGAGCAGCTGCTGCTTGAGCTGTCCGCGCTGGGAGGAATGCACCACGACGGTCATCGGGTCGATCCGCGGGCCAAGCAGCGGCTCGATCTTCCGGGCCCGGATAACCTCCTCCAGCACGGGATAGTCGTCGGTGCGCATGACCAGCCCGTGGATCGGATCCTTTTCCAGCCGCAGCCGGCCGTAACGGGACATGGTCTCTTCGACGTCGATCAGCAGCGCGTGCGGCACCGGGAAGCGCGAGTACTTCAACAGCGTGTCCAGCACCTGTTCCGCGTCCAGCCCCGCGGCGCGGGCGTTCCACAGGCCCAGCGGCGTCAGCCGGTAGCTGTGCATATGTTCCGGCGCGCGCTCCAGTTCGGCGAAGGCCGCGATGGCATGCCTGGCCTCGGTGGCCAGCGGATGGTCCACCTCCAGCAGAATGGTCTTGTCGCTCTGGACAATCAGCGGGCCGTCAGTCATAGGTTCTTTTCCTTCTTGGCGCCGGCCGCGGCGGGGCTGCCCTCAACTAGTTCAACGTCCATGACGCGGTGGATGGACACGACGCGTTCCATTTCGTGGCGCGGATCATAAACACGGACCCGGCCCCCGCTCACAGAGAGGGGAACAAGAATCTGCTGCTCCTGATTCCCCATGCCGTCCACCAGGGAAATATGCACCAGGCTTTTGAGCCGGATGGCCTTGCGCAGGATCTCCAGCCCCAGCTGCGGTGCGGCTTCGGTGCTGGCGGGGCCCGACGACGGCCGGCTGCGCAGCGTGGCCAGCTGGGCTGCGACGTCCTCCTCGGTCCGGGCCGGGCGCGCCGCTGGAGCCGGCCTGGCCGGAGCCGGAGCCTGCCGGCCCACGCGCACCACCGCCTCGTCGGTGTCAGCCAGGGCCGGTGCCAGTCCCAGTTCCCGCAGGGCCAGGGCAACCTCGCGCGGGCCTGCCCGGGACACAAACACCGTCGGCGCCAGGGCCTGAAGTCCCAGGTGCTCCAGCGACGGTGTCTCGAGCAGCTCGGCGAGCATCGCGTCGTCGTCGCTCTGCAGGTAGCTGGCGGCCCCGCCCACCCGCAGCCGGCCGTGCCGGGCCGCGGTGTCTTCCACCAGGTAGCGCAGCGGCTGGGGAATCTCGGTGGCCGAGTGCCGGCCCAGGAAGTCCAGGATCCGTTCCGCGTCCTGGCCGGCGTCCAGCGCGCGGCGGATGGAGGCGGCGCTGAAGCGGTAGATGGTGGCCGGGCCCTGGCCCTCGGCCTCCGCGAGCAGGTTCAGCTCGGTGCTCAGCTCCGGTGACAGGTAGCCGGGGGCAACGGCGGTCAGATCCGCCTGCAGCAGGACGTGGGCCAGCGCCGGGGGCAGCGAGGTCCGCAGCAGTTCCAGCGCCTGTTCCGATTCGCCGCGGGCCAGGGCGGCGCCCACGCGGGTGAGCGAGCCGGACCCTGTCAGGCCCAGCAGCTCCGCCTCGGCCAGGAAGCCGGGCAGCAGCCGGCGCAGCCGCCGCGCCAGCCGCGGCTGCCGCCAGTGGAAGCGTTGGGCGATGGAGTCCGCGTCCAGCACCGGGACCCCGTCGTCGCCGGTTTGCTGCTCGACCTCGTCGGCAAGTTCCGCCATGATGGCCAGCGTCTGCTGCCGCAGCACCGGCGCGTCCGGCCGGTGGGCTTCCGCGGCCAGGGCGTTGATGGGCCCGGTGCCGCCGGCTCCCGCCGCGCCCACTGCCCCTGTCCCCGCTGCGCTGACCGCACCCGACACTCCCGCTGCGCCTGCCCGACGAGGGATGGACTGACCCACCAGCGACGGTGCGCGGTCCGACTGCAGCCAGGAGGTGGCAAGCCAGAGCCACTGCTCCTCGCGCGGCCGCTGCATCCAGCCGCGATCGGAGAGCTGCCAGTGCGAGGTGTCCACATCCAGCACCAGCAGGCCGGAGAGCGCGGCCAGTTCCAGCAGCAGGGTGGTGCGCTCCGGGTCGATCCGCAGCGAATCGGCGAGTCTGCGGACCTCCCGGACGCCCACGCCGCCGGCCCGCAAGGTGGCCAGCGGCTGGTCCCGGACCTGTGCCAGCAGCTCCGTGACCAGCCGGAGGACTTCCGCAATGGACCCCAGGGCGGCATTGGAACGGCGGGCCGCGCTAATGGTCTTCAGCGCGGGGCTGGGGGCGCTGGTGGAAAAGCCGCGGATGACCACGTGCCCCCGGAGCACCAGGGCCACGTCCGATGGCAGCTCCACGTGTTCGCCGTCCAGCGGGATCAGCAGCCCGCGGGCCAGCAGCCAGTCCACCGGTGAGGCATCCGGCCGCACCATCTGGGCGGGCCTCAGTGCCTTGGGAATGGCTCCCACCGGGCCCGCACTGAACCTGGCCAGCATGGTGTCCGTGTTTTCCGGCGCGGTTTTGAGCAGCAGTTCCAAGGAGCCGGCCTTTTCCAGCCAGGCGTGCATCGCCAGGGCTGCCTCCATCGGCGTGCCGGCGTCCCGCACTCCTGCGCCGGCGCGGTGCAGGGCCCGGACGCTTTCCAACAGCCGGGCGCCCGCCGAGGCCTGGCTGCGGACCAGGTCCACATAGCTCCGGCCAAGTCCGGCCGGATGCAGGCCGATGACGTCCTTGAGGCTGCTGACCGGCAGATAGCCCCGGGATCTTGCCGGCACAGGCGTTCCGGCGGCTGCAGTGGTTTCAGAGGGGCGTGCCGGGGCGCGGTAGAGCAGGGCCATGGCGTGCAGATGCTTGAGGATGCTTTCCAGCGCGCCGAGCGTGCTGCCCTCGATCAGTGGTTTGAGCGTTGCCGCGTTGGCGCTCTGGCCCAGGTCCTCATTGGTGGTCAGGTGCAGTACCTCCAGCACCTGGGTCTGCGGCTGGTCCAGCCGGTCCAGCGCCCGGGCAACGCTGGCGCGGGCACAGGCGCGGGCCGCCAGCGCGGCAAAATCCGGCACGGGCGGGGAGATCAGGTCCGGCCGGGCATCAAAGAGCGTACGCAGGGCATTGTCGCTGCGCGCCGCCAGTTCCGCCGTCAAAGCCCGAATAGAGGACATCCCTCTAACGCTATCGCGACCGGCCTAATCCAGGCGCTGCCGAGGGACGGTCCGGCCAGCGGAATTAAAGCCGGCGCCGGCGGGAGATGGCATGCAGGACACCGATGCCCATCAGGATGAAGGCCAGGGGCAGCCCGATCATCGCGATCCAGTCCAGCCCGGTCCAGGGGACTCCGCCGGCAAGCTTGATAAACAGCACGGCAGCCAGCGAAGCGACGCACAGGACCGCGAGCACGGCCCCTACGGCGTTGAACAGCAACCAGTGCCGGTCGGTTTTGTGCACAGCAGTGCCACTATCACTCATGCAGTAACGCTAACAGCGGACAGATGGGCCACAAAGCCGCGGTGCGGGCGGCAACAAGCTAATCTAATAGGCAGTAGACCCGCATGTCCGCTGCCAGCGCGCCCTTTTCCAGAAGCGGCGGCGCGGCCGGGCATGATCCCAGTAGAGACGACCAGTCAAGACGAATGAGGTAAGCAAGTGCCCACCGGCAAAGTCAAGTGGTACGACAACGAAAAGGGCTTCGGCTTTCTGACCACCGACGACGGCAAGGAAGTCTTTCTGCACGCCAATGCGCTGCCGGACGGCGTGACCGACGTCAAGGTCGGCATGCGGATGGAATTCGGCGTGGCGGACGGCCGCAAGGGCGCCCAGGCCATGGCCGCGCGGATCCTGGACCAGG
>JBBRKU010000050.1:0-8798 GCA_038231735.1 Actinomycetales bacterium
GGACGAGATCGGCTATCCGGTGCTGGTGCGCCCGTCCTACGTCCTCGGCGGCCGGGGGATGGAGATTGTCTACGACGAGGCGCACCTGGCGCGCTACATCACCAACGCCACGGAGATCACCGAGGACCACCCCGTCCTGATCGATCGTTTCCTCGAGGACGCCATCGAGATCGACGTCGATGCGCTCTACGACGGCAAGGAGATGTACCTGGGCGGGATCATGGAGCACATCGAGGAGGCTGGCATCCACTCCGGCGACTCGGCCTGCGTGCTGCCGCCGATCACGCTGGGACAGAACGTGCTGGACCGCGTCCGGACCGCCACGCTGGCGATCGCCGAGGGCGTGGGCGTGCGCGGGCTGATCAACATCCAGTTCGCGCTGGCCTCCGACGTGCTCTATGTCCTCGAGGCCAACCCGCGCGCGTCCCGGACGGTACCTTTCGTCTCCAAGGCCACCGGCGTGCAGATGGCCAAGGGGGCCGCTCTGATCGGCATGGGCGTTTCGATCAGCCACCTGCGCAGCGTGCACCACCTGCTGCCGGAAACGGGCGACGGCGGCAACCTCCCGTTGGATGCGCCGGTGGCGGTCAAGGAAGCGGTGCTGCCGTTCAACCGCTTCCGCACCCCGGAGGGGACCGTCGTCGACTCTCTGCTGGGGCCCGAGATGCGCTCCACCGGTGAGGTCATGGGCATCGATAAGCACTTCGATACCGCCTTCGCCAAGAGCCAGGCCGCGGCGAACAACGCCCTGCCCACCGAGGGAAAGGTTTTCGTTTCGGTCGCCAACCGGGACAAGCGCTCCATCATCATGGCGGTGAAGAGGCTCGCGGACCTGGGCTTCGAAATCCTCTCCACCGGTGGCACCGCGGACGTGCTGCGCCGCAACGGCATCCACGCCACTACGGTGCGCAAGGTGGGGGAGGGAACCTCGGCCGAGGGCGAGGGGACAATCACGGACCTGATCAACAATGGTGAGATCGATATGATCTTCAACACCCCCTCCGGCGGTGAAGCGCGCGGCGACGGGTACGAGATCCGGGCCGCAGCAGTGTCCAACGGCCGTCCGTGCATCACCACCGTGGCCGAGTTCAATGTCGCCGTGCAGGCCATCGAGGCGATGCGCTCCTACGCGTGGAGCGTCACCAGCCTGCAGGAGCACGCGGCCGCACTGACGGCGGCCTTCGCGAAGGAGCCTGCCGTTGTCTGAGGCGTCCGCCGGTCGAGACGAGACCGCTGGTCGGGCCGGTCGAGACCCCTTCGGTGCCCGGCTGGCCACGACCATGGCCAGCCGGGGTCCCCTCTGCGTCGGCATCGATCCGCACCCCGGCCTGCTGAAGGACTGGGGGCTCGATGACACCCCGGAGTCGCTGAGACGATTCTCACAGACGGTGCTGGAGGCGGTGGGCACGCTGGCCGCGGCCATCAAGCCGCAGGTGGCCCTCTACGAGCGGCACGGCTCCGCCGGTCTGGCGGTGCTCGAGGAGCTGCTGGCGGCCGCGGCGGACGCCCGGGTCCTCACCATCGCCGACGCCAAGCGCGGGGACATCGGCTCGACCATGGCCGCCTATGCGGATGCCTGGCTGCGGGACGGATCGTCGCTGGCCGCCGACGCCGTGACCCTGAGCCCGTATCTGGGCTTTGAATCGCTGCGGCCCGCGCTGGATCTGGCCGCGCAGTCCGGGCGCGGGGTGTTCGTCCTTGCGCTGACGTCCAATCCGGAGGGCGCCTCCGTGCAGCACGTGGGTGGAGCGGACTCCGTGGCGAAACGCATCGTCCGCGCCGCCGCAGCGGAAAACGGCCGCTACCTCTCCGGCACGGCCCGGATGGGTTCCGTCGGCCTGGTGGTGGGGGCCACCGTGGGTTCCGCGCTGACCGAGCTGTCCATCGACCTGCAGGAACTTCATGGCCCCATCCTGGCCCCGGGACTTGGCGCCCAGGGTGCCACCACGACGGACATGCGGGTGACCTTCGGGGCAGCCTATCCGCAGGTGCTGGGAACCTCAAGCCGCGGTATCCTGGCCGCCGGACCGGACATTCCGGCGCTCCGGGACGCGGCTCGGCGGACGCTGGACGGCCTTCGGGGGTAGGAGCAACCAGGAGCAGCCGCTGTGCTTGACAGCTCCGCTGAACGATCCGGCAGCGACGGTGACCTTCAGCTTATGAAGGTCACGATCGCTGTCGGGTGGATGTGCGGCGGCTACCAGCGGCGCAGCCGCGCGGCCAGCGGACACTCGAACGGGTCACGCGCAGCCAGGCCGACCTGGTTCAGGTAACGGACCACGATCGCGTATGAACGTCCCAGCGAGGTCTGTGTGTAGGCGATGTTGTGCCCGGCGCAGTAGTCCCGGACCAACTGCTGGGCCCGGCGGAATTGGGGCCGTGGCATGTCCGGGAAGAGATGGTGCTCGATCTGGTAGTTCAGTCCGCCCATCAGCGTATTGATGAACCAGCCGCCGCGGATATTCCGGGAGGTCAGTACCTGCCGGGTCAGGAAATCGACCCGCTGGTCCCGCCCGATGATTGGCATGCCTTTGTGGTTGGGGGCGAACGACGCGCCCATGTAGAGGCCGAAGACGGCGAACTGCACGGCGATGAAGGCGAGCGCAAGGACCGGCGGCAGCAGCCAGAAAAGGGCTCCGGCATAGAGCGCAAAACGGGCTGCCATCAGGGCAAGCTCCAGCCAGCGCCACTGCACCCGGGAACGGCCGGCCAGGTACTGGACCGACTTCAGGTGCAGGCTCAGGCCCTCGAGCAGCAGCAGTGGAAAGAACAGGTAGCCCTGCCGGCGGGTCAGCGCGGCCTTCAGCCCGCGCCGGGTGGCAGCGCGCTCTTCGGTGAAGTGAATCGCATCAAATTCGATGTCCGGATCCTTGCCCACCGAGTTGGGGTTCTTGTGGTGCCGTCCGTGCTTGTCGGTCCACCAGGCATAGCTGACTCCCACCAGGGCAACGCCCAGCACCCGGGCGCACCATTCGTTGACCCTGGCCGAGGCAAAGATCTGATGGTGTGAGGCCTCGTGCGCCAGGAAGGCAAACTGGGTGAATACCACCCCCAGCACAGGCGCGAGCAGCAGCAGGTACCACGAGGGGTCCAGGACGGCCAGGGCAAGCCAGCAGAACGCCAGCACGGCCAGCAGCACCGCGAAGGTGGAGACATAGAAACCACGACGGCGTTCCATCAGTCCCGCTGCCCGCACCTCGCGCAGCAACGCGGCATAGCTGTTCACGACGGTATTCGAGGGGACGATACTGGGCGGGAACGTACTGGAGGGAACGGTACTGGAGGTGTTGTGCACCGTGGTGGGTGCGCCGCCGAGTTGCTGCTTCTTGCTCCGCATGGTCCTCCCGGATGGACAACGGCGTTTGTGACTGATTCTGTGACAAACGCTTCCGTGACTAAATTCCGTGACTAATTCCACTGTCCTGTTTTCCACCGTACGCCCGCTTTTCGGAGCCGGGCAAGAGTCGGGCATCGTTCCGTCGGGGTACGGATTGATTTTGCCGCCCGACTGCGGATAAGTTTCAGGGAGCGTCCATTCCATAGTGCGCCTTCGCGTCTATTTGCTTTCAGGGAGTTTCACGTGGGTTTGCGACCTTTGACGGCGGAAGAACGGACGGCAGCGCTCAAAAAGGCGGCTGCCGCGCGCAGCTCGAGGGCCGAGGTCAAAAACAAACTGAAAACGGGGGATGCGACTGTGGCGGAAATCCTGAAAGCCGGCGACGGCGATGAGGCGATCGGCCGGTTGAAGGTCAGCGAACTGCTGGAGGCGCTGCCGGGCATCGGCAAGGTCCGTGCCGGACTGATCATGACCGAGGTGGGCATCGCGTCGACCCGCCGGGTCCGCGGGCTGGGCGTCCACCAGCGCAGGGCGCTCGTCGACTATCTGGGCCGTCCCTAGTGGCGGGCGCAGACGCCCGGGCCGGGGCAGCCGCGCACGCCTCCGAAACCGGCTCCCCGAGCACGCGGCCCGGCGCCGGGCTGACCGTGCTGGCCGGCCCCACCGCCGTCGGCAAGGGAACCGTATCCACCTACATCCGCGACAACTATCCGCAGGTCTGGCTTTCGGTCTCCGCCACCACCCGGCCGCCGCGGCCGGGCGAAGCGGACGGTATCCACTATTTCTTCAAGACTCCTGAAGACTTTGACCGCCTGGCGTCGCAGGGCGAATTCCTCGAATGGGCGGTGGTGCACGGCAAGAACCGCTATGGCACGCTGCGCAGCACGGTTAAGCAGGCCATCGCCGAGGGCCGGTCAGTCTTGCTCGAGATTGACCTGCAGGGCGCCCGCCAGGTCAAAAAGGCCGTCCCGGACGCGCATTTCGTCTTTCTGGCCCCTCCCACATGGGAGGAAATGGTCCGCCGGCTGGTGGGCCGCGGCACGGAAACACCCGACGAACAGCAGCAGCGGCTGGAAACCGCTAAACTGGAACTTGCTGCCGAACCGGAGTTCGACCACACCATCATTAACGATGACGTCCGCCGGGCGGCAGACGAACTCGTTTCATTAATGGGGCTGACGCCGAATCCTCGGTGATGGCGTGTCAGGTATCCCACCGGATTTTGGAGAATTTGTGTCTACTCAACTCGAAGGTATCATCAACCCGCCGATCGATGAGCTGCTCAAGGCAGCCGATTCGAAGTACGGCCTGGTCATCTTCGGTGCCAAGCGTGCGCGCCAGATCAACGCGTACTACGCCCAGTTGCACGAGGGTCTGTTCGAATACGTCGGCCCGCTGGTGGACACCAAGCTGAACGAGAAGTCCCTTTCCATCGCGCTGCGCGAAATCAACGAGGGCCTGCTGGTTTCCACCCCGATTGAGGCTGCGGAGTAGCAGAAGCCGCCGTCCGGGGCCACGGAGGTTTCATCAGTGAGGGTAGTTCAGTGAGGGTCGTTCTCGGCGTAGGCGGCGGCATCGCGGCCTACAAGGTCGCGTCGTTGCTGCGCCTCTTTACCGAGGACGGTCACCGCGTCACCGTGATTCCCACCGAGGCCGCTACGCGGTTTGTGGGCGTGGCAACATGGGAGGCCCTCTCCGGAAATCCGGTGTCCAACAGCGTTTTCGACGACGTCGAGAAGGTCAACCATGTCAGGCTGGGCCACGAGGCCGACCTGATAGTGGTGGCCCCGGCGCCGGCGGACCTGCTGGCCAAGGCTGCCACCGGCCAGGCCGATGATCTGCTGACCAACACCCTGCTGATGGCGTCCGGCCCGGTGCTCTTTGCGCCGGCCATGCACACCGAAATGTGGCAGCATGCCGCCACCCGGGCCAACGTCGCCACCCTGCGTGACCGGGGGGTCACGGTCCTTGAACCCGCTTCCGGCCGGCTCACCGGTGCCGACTCCGGTCCGGGCCGGCTTCCGGAACCGGCGGCGATTTTTGCCGCGGCGCTGCAGCTTGTTGCCGCCTCAGCGGCTTCAACCTCTTCCTCTTCGCTGCCGCTGGCCAGGCGGACAGTGACCATCACCGCCGGCGGCACCCGCGAACCCCTGGATCCCGTGCGGTTCCTGGGCAACAGGTCCTCAGGCAAACAGGGGGCCGCGCTGGCCGCCGCTGCCCTGGAAGCCGGCGCCCGCGTGCGGATGATCTGCGCGCATATGGAAGTGCCGGCACCGGAGGGCGCTCAGGTGCTCACGGTGGAAACGGCGCTGGAACTGCGTGCGGCGGCCACCGAGGCGGCCCTGGACTCGGACGTCATCATCATGGCCGCCGCGGTGGCGGATTTCCGGCCCGCGGAGGCTTCCGGCAGCAAGATCAAGAAGCGCGACGACGTTGCCGACCCGGTGATCACCCTTGTCCGCAACCCGGACATCCTGGCTGGCCTGGTACAGGACCGTAATGACGCGCACCGGCCGCAGCTGATCGTCGGATTTGCCGCGGAAACCGGCGACGAGCGCGGCAACGTGCTGGAGTACGCCCGCGCCAAGCTGGCGCGTAAGGGCTGCGATCTGCTGGTCGTCAACCAGGTCGGGGTCAATAAGGTGTTCGGCCAGGACACGAACGAGGTGGTCATTCTTGACCGCCACGGGCTGGAGCCGGTGGAGGTGGCGGGATCGAAAACCGAGGTGGCCCGGGCCGTCGTCGGACTTCTTGCCGCGGTCCTGCAGGAACGCTCGCCGCTGCCAGCCCAATAGAGTGGATACCAGTAGAGTGGATAAGTGACTTTACCCAACAGAGCCCTGCGCCTTTTTACGTCTGAATCGGTGACCGAGGGGCATCCGGACAAGATCTGTGACCAGATCAGCGACGCGATACTCGATGCGCTGCTGGCCAAGGATCCGAATTCCCGCGTCGCGGTGGAAACCATGGCCACCACGGGCCTCGTCCACGTGGCCGGTGAAGTCACCACCGAGGCCTACGTGGAGATCCCGCAGATTGTCCGCGAGACCATTCTGAACATCGGCTACGACTCGTCGGCCAACGGCTTTGACGGCGCCCGCTGCGGCGTTTCGGTTTCGATCGGCCAGCAGTCGCCGGATATTTTCGAGGGCGTCTTCAACGCCCTTGAGGTCCGCGACGGTACCGCCGTGGACGAATATGACCACCAGGGCGCGGGCGACCAGGGCATCATGTTCGGCTACGCGAGCAACGAGACCGCCTCCTACATGCCGACGCCCATCTACCTGGCGCACCGCCTCTCCGAGCGGCTGACCGAGGTCCGCAAATCCGGCCTGCTGTCCTACCTGCGGCCGGACGGCAAGACGCAGGTGACCGTCGGTTACGACGGCGACCGTCCCATTTCGGTGCAGACGGTGGTGATCTCCAGCCAGCACGCGGAAGACGCGTCGCTGGAGATGCTGCGCGAGGACCTGGCGCGCTTCGTGATCGACCCGGTGCTGGCGCAGTCCGAGCTGGATATCTCCCACGTGACGAACATCCTCAATCCCGCCGGAGCGTTTGTCGTGGGCGGACCGGTGGGCGATGCCGGGCTGACCGGGCGCAAGATCATTGTGGACACGTATGGTGGCATGGCCCGCCACGGCGGCGGTGCCTTCTCCGGCAAGGACCCGTCCAAGGTGGACCGGTCCGCCGCCTACGCGATGCGGTGGGTGGCCAAGAATGTGGTGGCCGCGGGACTGGCCAGCCGGGCCGAGATCCAGATTGCCTATGCGATCGGCAAGGCCCGACCGGTGGGGACCTATGTTGAAACCTTCGGCACCGAGACGGTAGATCCGGACCGGATCAGCGACGCGATTGCGGAAATCTTCGACCTCCGGCCGCAGGCCATCATCAATGCGCTGCAGCTCAAGCGCCCCATCTACGCCAAGACCGCCGCGCACGGGCACTTCGGCCGGCAGGATCCGGACTTCACCTGGGAGAACCTGGACCGCGTGGATGCGCTGAAGTCCTTCTTCAACGCCTGACACCAATTGCGCTGACACTCATCGCGCTGACGCTCATTGCGCTGACGCGAAATGGTGCACTGACATTAATTGTCGGTGGCCGGTGCTTAGCTTGAGGCAATCACGGTAGGCGTTCGGGAAAGAGGCAAATCGTGGCATCGGAAAGTGGCACCGGAGTTCAGTTGTCCCTGCTGCATGGGTTCGTGGCCAGGGAGCGCAGCGCGGACCCCCACAGCGGGGTGGAACTGGCCGCGGAACTGCCGGTGGCCAAAGTGCTTGTTGAATCCACGCTGCCGCACCTGGACCGGCTGTTCGACTACAGCGTCCCGGTGGAACTGGCCGGGAACGCCCTCCCCGGGGTGCGGGTCAGGGTCAGGTTCGCCGGCCGGGAGCTCAACGGCTACATCACCGCGCGGGCAGCCCAGTCCGGCAGCGCCAGGCTCACACCTCTGGGGAAGGTGTTCAGCCCGGTCCCGGTGCTCACGCCGGAGATCCTGCGGTTGGCCGAGGCCGTCGCCGCCCGTTACGCCGGCAGCGTCAGTGACGTCCTGAGGGTCGCCATTCCGCCAAGGGTCGCCAAGCTGGACAAGGAGCACCTGGCGGAGCGGACAGTCAGTCCACCGTCCGCGGCTCCGGCAGCGGTCCCGACGCCGCGAAGCGGCCCCGCGCTCAATGCGCTCGAGGGAGCCGCCCCGGATCCCGGGCCCAGCCTGTTGCAGGGGTACCACAACGGAAATGCGTTCCTAACCCACCTCGGTGCCGGCGGAGCTCCGCGCGGCGTCCTGTCTGCGCTGCAGGGGTTCGGTCCCCATTCCTGGCACCGGCAACTGGCCCAGGCGATTGCGCACTGCTATTCCTCCGGCAGGGGCGCCGTCGCCGTGGTCCCGGACCAGCGGGACTTGCTGCTGCTGGAGCAGGCCGTGGCAGCCGTGCTTCCGCCGGACAGTTTTGTCCGGCTGACCGCCGAGGACGGGCCGACGCCGCGCTACCGCAACTTCCTGCGCGTGCTCAGCGGCGAGGTCCGCGTCGTCCTGGGAACACGGTCCGCGGCCTATGCCCCGGTGGCCGAGCCAGGCCTTTTCTGCTGCTGGGACGACGGCGACGATCTGCACGTGGAGCGCCGGGCACCCTATCAGCACAGCCGCGACGTGCTGCTGCTGCGCGCCGAGCAGCAGGGCGCCGCGCTGCTGCTGGCGGGGCACAGCCGAAGCACGGAGGCCCAGCGGCTGCTGATGACCGGATGGGCCCAGCCGATCAACCCCGAGCGGACGGTGACCCGCTCTGTCGCGGCGCGGGTGATCAGCACCTCGGACAGCTTTGAGCAGGAGCGCGATCCGTTGGCCGGCCTGGCACGGCTGCCGCAGCGGGCATGGCAGAGCGCCAAGGCGGCGCTGGCGCACGGACCCGTGCTGGTGCAGGTGGCCAGGGCAGGATACGCGCCGAGCCTGGCCTGTCAC
>JBBRKU010000051.1:0-8782 GCA_038231735.1 Actinomycetales bacterium
CGCTGCCGGAGAAGATGCGCTACGTCGTGGAGCAGATCTACTTCGAGGACCGGTCGGTTAAGGAATTGGCCGAGGAGCTGGGCGCCACGCATTCGGCGGTTTCGCAGCAGCGGGCCGAGGCCATCCGACTCTTGAGTGATGGCATCGCCACGCACTACGCGGACGACGACGACGTACCTTACGTTGCGCAGTCGCGCATCTCCCCGACGCGCAGGACGGCATATCTCACGACGCTGGGGGACCATACCGTTGGCGGGATTACCCGCGGCGGCCACCACGGTGCGCCCTTGGATGCCGCGGTTTCCTGAACCGACGTAGCTGTGGGGGTCGGGGTACCAACTCACAGAAACAACTTCCGCGGTATTACTAACCCCCATAGTGACCTTGCCGATAGCTCTAGGTATCAGCCCATGGATGGGCAGATGCATTAGACCCAATCACGGAGGAATACATCATGGGTATGTTCGTCAACACCAATACCGCGGCAAACAATGCTTACCGCAACCTCAGCAACAACCAGACGGCCCTGAACAAGTCGCTGGAGAAGCTCTCCAGCGGGCTGCGCATCAACCGTGCGGCAGATGACGCCGCCGGTCTGGCCATCTCCGAGGGCATGAAGTCGCAGGTGGGTGGCCTCGGCGTCGCCGCTACCAACGCGCAGGACGGCATCAACCTGATCCAGACCGCTGAAGGTGGACTGAGCCAGGCCCAGTCGATCCTGCAGCGTCTGCGCGATCTGTCTGTACAGGCGGCTTCCGACTCGAACAACGCGGACTCACGTGGTGCGATCAAGACGGAAGCCACCAGCTTGGTGGCCGAACTCGGACGTATCTCCGGTTCCACAAACTTCGGTGGCAAGCCGCTGCTGGACGGGACTGCAGGGACGCTGAACTTCCAGGTCGGAGCTAACGGCAACGCGGCCAGTCAGATTGGAATCAATCTGACTGGAGCAAACGTTGATGCGATCTCCAAGACTCTGGCCGGCGGTAACCTGGGCGCTACGGGTTCGTCGTTCGCAATCGCAGCTGTTGGTTCGCTTACCACGGCAGCAGCGACGTTCACCAGTACGACGGCGGCGGGCGTCACGACGACCATCAACACCGCAGTGCTGAAAGATACGGCCGATGGTTCCGCTGCAGGTTTCCAGAGCGTGGACGAATACGCCAATGCGCTGAAGGCGGACACTAATTTTGCGGCCAACTTCAATGTTGCGGTTTCCAGGGACGCGAATGGAGCCGGCACGGGGATCGTAGTTACTGCCCTCAACGGTGGGACTGTCTCCACGACCGCGGCTCCGGCCGCTGGTGTCGCCGCTGGCGGGTCAACCGGAACTGCCCTGACTGGTGGCCTGAATTTCGACAACGCAACCAACGCCCAGGCTTCAATCGCCATGCTGGACACCCAGATCACCAACGTCTCGACTGCCCGGGCCACGATGGGTGCCACGCAGAACCGGCTGGAGTCCGCCATCCAGACCATCAACATCTCCAAGGAGAACTTGTCCGCGTCGAAGTCCCGTATCACGGACACCGACATGGCGGCGGAAATGGTCAACTACACCCGCTCCAGCATCCTGTCCCAGGCTGGCACGGCTATGCTCGCGCAGGCCAACCAGTCGAACCAGGGTGTCCTGAAGCTCCTGCAGTAGTAGAAGTATCCACCGGAGGGATCCGGCAGCAAGCAGTATCCGCGCCTTGAGGTCGGCCGGAGGATGAACAGGATGTTCGCCTCCGGCCACCGCCGGGGGCATTGCAGTATTACCTGGCAAGGCAACCGTGCGGGTCGTTGATCGCAGAATTGAACGAACTGGCAAGGCAAGTTACTGGCGCAACGACTTCGGAGGAACGGGTATGGCCGGCATCTCACTAGACGGACTTTCGAGTGGTCTGGATACCACGACGCTCATCGCCTCGCTGATGCAGGTGGAGGCCGTGCCGCAGACGCTCCTGAAGAACCAGGCCACCAGCACCCAGAGCACCGTCACCGCACTGCAAAGCCTGAACTCCCAGATCTCGGATCTGGCGACTTTGGCCAAGGGCAACGCAGCATCGGGCGCACTCAACCTCTTTAAGACCAGCAGCAGCGCCACAAACATTGCAGCAACGGCGACGTCCACCGCCAGCGCGGGGTCGATTGACGTACGGGTCACGCAGCTCGCCCAAGGGCAGCTCTCGGTTTCGAACTCGATGTCATCCTGGCCCCCAGCGGCGGGCGGGAGCACGGCACTGACCGTTGTGATCGGCGGCAAGACGACGGAAATCACCCCGGCGCCCGCCTCCTTGGATGAAGTGGTCTCCAAGGTGAATTCGGCCGCCCTAGGAGTCACTGCCACAAAGGTAGCGGACGGAACGGGTGGTTTCCGCCTCCAGTTCGCCTCGACGGCAACCGGTGCTGCTTCTGCCTTCCAGATCTATCAGGGGACAGCCGCCGACATTACCGGCGGGACCGCAAACAAGCTCTCTGCAACCGACTTCCGGACCGCCCAGGATGCCAAGCTCACCCTTTGGAACGGCACCTCTTCGATCACGTCCTCGACGAATACCTTCACCGACCTGATGCCGGGCGTCTCAATGACGGTCTCGGCTGTCACAGCGGCAACCGACCCCGCGACCACAGTCACAGTTGCACGGGACGACAACCAGATCAGCGGGGTTGCCTCCGGCCTGGTTTCGGCGCTCAACAACATCTTCGCGGAGATCACCCATCGCAGTGCTGTCAGCACGACCACCAGTGCAACCGGGGTTCCCACGGTCAGCGGCGGCCTCTTCACCGGCGACAGCACCATCTCAACCGTGAACCAGAGCCTGCTTTCAGCGGCATCCCTTCCGGTGAATGGGCATTCGCCGTCCGAATACGGGATCAGCATCACCAAGTCCGGCAACCTGGCCTACGATGCGACAAAATTCGCGGCCGCGATGGCCAGCGACCCGGCCGGGACGCAGACCGCGCTGCAGGCAATTGCCCAGCGCGTTTCCGATGCAGCGACGGCGGCATCTGACCCCTACAACGGAACCCTGACCGGTAAGATCACCGGCCAGAAAGCCACCGTCACCGACCTGAACAAGCAGATCGCCGACTGGGACGACCGGTTGGCCACCCGGCAGGCGATCCTCAAGAAAACGTACTCGGACATGGAAGTGGCCCTCAGCTCCATCAAATCGCAGGGTACCTGGCTGACGTCGCAGCTGGCCTCGCTGCCAAGCATGAACACGTCCAACAACTCCAGTAGCTCAAGCATGTTGGGATGACCGTAATGTCAGGTGCCAATACATACAGTGCCAATACATTTAGTGCTCACACAAGCAGCCCCAACGCCCAGCAACTCTCCCAATACAACCGCCAGGCAGCGCTCTCGGCGCCACCGGCTCGGCTGCTCACCATGCTCTACGACAGGCTGCTGCTGGACCTGGGCCGGGCGCAGACCGCCCAGCTTGCCGAGGACTGGTCAGCGGCTTCCGAGCAACTCCTGCATGCGCAGGCGATCGTCAGCGAGCTCTCCGGGTCGCTGGACCTTGACGCCTGGGATGGTGCGCAGAACCTGATGGGCGTATACACCTATGTGTCGAAGGTCCTGACCGAGGCGAATATCCGCAGGGACGTTGAGCGTACCAGGGAAGGGATCTCGATCCTGGAGCCGCTGCGGCAGTCCTGGCACGAAGCAGCCGCGATGCTTCCCGCCCAGCCAAGCGCCAACGTCACGTCCGCCGGAATGCTGGGCGTCGGTTAACTTGGCACCGGACCTGAAGACCTGGATGGATGTCCTGGCCAGAATGGAAGCCGAGGCGGACATCGCCGGCCGGCCCGTCGTCAACACGGGAGACCAGCTCCCCGAATCCAGCACCAACCGCGAACGCAGCGTCGCGCCCGAGCCGCACACAGCGCCGGCGTGGACGCCTCCCGAGGGCCTGGGCCCGATTCCGGAGGAGCTCGTGGAGCGAGCCCGGAGCGTGGAAGCCGCCCAGCAGGCCGCCGTCGAGCGCCTCGAAGAAGCCAAACGCACCACCGCGAGGCATCTGGCAGCCGTCCAGTCCGTGCCGGAGGGCCGGGCGAGCGGGCGCTCGATTTTCCTGGACGTCACCAGCTAGGCTATGACCCGAAAAAATGACCCAGGATATGACCCGGCAAAATGCATAGCATATTTCTGCTAACCAACCGAACACACCTGCCGATAGATGCAATTGAGCACGGATAGCTCACCTGTGAGGCCAAGGATCGGCCGCTTTGTCCCTTCCCCATGAAGCTGGTGGCTGTGTTCGATTCCGTGACCTCCGTTGCGCTGAGCAGCGCCCTTGACGGGCTTTCGCTGCGCCAGCGGACCATCGCCAACAATATTGCCAACGTCAACACCCCCAACTACCACGCCCAGCGGGTGACCTTCGAGGACGCGCTGGCGCAGTCGGTGCGGGCCGGGGACGGGCACATGGCCGCGACCACGCAGAGTTCGCTGGATCCGACCCAGCTGAATGGGAACAACGTCAATCTGGACACGGAGACGCTTTCCAATGTTGACACCGTGCTGCGCTACCAGTTCGCGGCGCAGGCCTCCAGCGCGCAATTCACGGCCGTGCGCGCGGCGATGAGGACCAACTAATGACCTTCGACGCGATCGGCATTGCCGGCTCCGCCCTGACCGTCCACCGCAAGTGGATGGACGCCATCGCGGACAATCTGGCCAACATCAACACGGCCAAGAGCACCAGCGGCAGCGCCTTCCAGGCCCGCTACGTCCAGGCGCAGGAGGGCGCGGGCAACAACGGGGTCTACGTTTCCGGCACCGCGCTGGGCAGCGCCGCGGGCCGGGTGGTCAACGATCCGACCAATCCGCTGGCGGACAAGAACGGCAACGTGCGCATGCCGGACATCGACCTGGGCACGGAAATGAGCCAGCTGATCATGGCCCAGCGCGGCTACCAGGCCAACGCCGCCGTCGTCGACCGCGCCAAGACCAGCTACGAAGCCGCACTGCAGATCGGAAAAGCCTGATGAGCATCCCCCTAGTCAGCATGGTCCAGGGCGTCACGGGCACCGGCTACCTGCCGGCCGCGGGAGGGGCGACGACGACGGACGGCTCCGGTTTCGCTGCCAGCCTCAGCGGGGCGGTGGATAACCTGCAGCAGCTGCAGACCACCTCCAACGACCTGGCGGTCAAGGCCGTCACGGGCAACCTGGATGACATCCACACCGCCACGCTGGCCGCGACCCGCGCGCAGGTCACGCTGGAGCTGGTGGCCGCGGTCCGGAACAAGGGCGTGGACGGGTTTAACGAGATCATGAGGATGCAAGCCTGATGCCGCCGTTCCTGGCAAATATGTTTGCGGGGCTGTCCCGGACGGTGGGCGGGTTCAGCGTTGCCCAGCGCACCATTGCCCTGATCGGCATCGCCGGGCTGGTGCTGGGTGGAATTGCCCTGACCTCCTGGCTGGGCAAGCCCTCCTACACACCGCTGTTCTCCGGGCTGCAGGGCGCGGACGCGAACAAGATCGTGGACCAGCTGCACACCGACAACGTTCCCTACCAGCTCTCCGACGGCGGGGCCACCATCATGGTGCCGCAGGACAAGGTCAATGACGAGCGGCTCAAGGCCGCTGCGGCCGGGCTGCCGGCCAACAAGACCGCGGGCTACTCGCTGCTGGACAACATGGGCGTGACGTCCTCCGAGTTCCAGCAGAACGTGACGTATCAGCGGGCGATGGAAGGGGAGCTGGCCTCCACCATCAACTCGATGGACGGCGTGCAGCTGGCCTCGGTGCACCTGGCCATCCCCAAGGACTCCGTGTTCGTCTCGCAGAAGGTGGACCCGACGGCGTCGGTGTTCATTCAGACCAAGCAGGGCGCCACGCTGAACTCGGACCAGGTGCAGGCGATTGTGCACCTGACTTCCGCCTCGATTGACGGCATGAAGCCGACGGACGTTGCGGTTATCGACTCCGCCGGCACCGTGCTCTCCACCGTTGGCGGCGGTCCCGCGGGCGGCAGCAGCAAGCAGGCCTCGGACTATGAGGGCCGCGTCACCAGTGCCGTGCAGGCCATGCTGGACCGGGTGGCCGGCCCGGGCAACGCCACGGTGGCCGTCTCCGCGGACATGGACCAGCAGTCCGGGCAGAAGGTGCAGGAGTCCTTCGCGAGCCCCAGCAACGCTGCGGCGCTGAGCGAATCCAAGAACACACAGAGTTACACCGGCACCGGCGGGCAGGCGGCCGGCACGCTGGGATCGGACAACATCGCGGTTCCCTCCGGAGCCAGCGGCAACGGCACGTTCAGCTCGGACCAGTCCACCAAGAACAATGCGGTGGACAAGACCACCCAGACCACGACGATTCCGGCCGGCACCATCAAGCGCCAGACGGTGTCCGTGGCCGTCAACAAGAACGCGGCGAACGGGCTGGATCTGGCCACGCTGCGTGACCTCGTCTCCTCCGCGGCCGGGATCAACGCCACCCGCGGCGACGTGGTCACCGTGGCGACGGTGCCGTTCAACACGGCCGGTGCGGCGGATGCGAAGGCGGCACTGGATGCGGCCAAGGCCGACGCCGATGCCAAGCGCCAGGCGGACACGCTGCAGACCATCATCATTGCCGCCGTGATCCTGCTGCTGGTGGCGCTGGCCCTGTTCTTCTACGCCCGCCGGAGCAAGCGGCAGAGCCGCGAGCCGGTGGACCTGGGGGAGCGGCTGGATTCGATGCTGCTGCTTGAGCCGGCGACGACGGCCATCCCGCTGCCGTCTCCGCCGCCGGCGGCGCTTCCGGTTCCGCGGCTGCCCGAGGGACCCACCGATCTGGACGGCCAGCGGGCCCGGCTGGAGTCCCTGGCCACGCACAATCCGGAGAAGACAGCCGAGTACCTCCGCAGCATGATGGATGACAGGGCGCCCGTATGAGAACCGCAGATTCCACGCTGACCGGCACGCAGAAGGCCGCCATCATCCTGATGCAGCTGGAGCCCGGCCAGGCCTCCAACGTGCTCAAGCAGTTCAGCGAGACCGAGGCCGAGGAGGTCACCTCCGAGATCGTGCGGATGCGGCGCGTGGATCCCGCGGTGGCGGAGAAGGTCATCAGCGAGTTCCACGAGATGAGTTTCCACGCCAGCCTGCACACCCGCGGCGGCCGGGACTTCGCCGTCGAGCTGCTGGAGGCGTCCTTCGGTTCGGAAAAGGCCGCGGGCGTGATGAGCCGGCTGGAATCCTCGATGGCGGGCACCTCCTTTGAGTTCCTGGCCGACGCCGATCCGGGCCAGATTGTGATTCTGGTGGACGGTGAGCTGCCGCAGACCATTGCCCTGGTGATGGCACATCTGGATGCGCAGAAGGCCTCCGCCGTGATTGCCGGCCTTGGGGAGTCCCTGGGCACCGAAGTGGCGCAGGCGTTTGCCTCGATGGGAACCGCGACCCCGGAAGCGGTCAGCATTGTGGCCGAGACGCTCAAGGCCCGCGCCAAGGCCGTGGTTTCGCTGCGCGATTCCAGCGAGGTGGTGGGCGGCATCGAGTCCCTGGTGGAGATCCTCAACCGGGCGGACGTTGCCACCGAGAAGGCCCTGCTGGAAGGACTGGATGCGCGTGACCCGGTTCTGGCGGAGGAAATCCGGTCCCGGATGCTGACCTTCCCGGACATTGTGAAGCTGGAACGCAAGGACGTCCAGCAGGTGCTGCGCGGCATCGACGCCACCGTGCTGGCGCTGGCCCTTAAGGGTGCTCCGCCGGAACTGATCGACGTGGTGCGGGCGAACATCTCCGAGCGTAACCTGGAGATCCTCGAGTCCGAGAGCAACGCCGTCGGCCCCGTCCGCGTCTCGCAGGTGGAGCAGGCGCGGGCGGACATTGTCCGCTCGATCCGCGAGCTGGAGGCGGCCGGTACCATCACGGTGCGCCGGGTGGAGGATGACGACCTTGTTTACTAGGACGTCTGCCGGCGCCTCCGCCGGCGCCGAATTCACCCCCATCAGCTTTGTCCCGCTGCAGGATTCCGGACGCGAAAAGGCCGCAGCGCAGGGCTACACCCGCGGCCACTCAGCCGGCTATACGGCCGGACTGCGGGCAGCCGAGGCGGAGGCCATAGCCCGTCGCGCCCGGCTGGAGGCCGAGCACGGCCAGGCCCTGGCCGATGTGCAGTCCCGGCTGGACGCGGCGCTGTCATCCCTCCAGGCGGCCACGGAGGCCATCAACTCGCTGGCGCTGCCGGTCATCGCCGACGCCCAGGACGTGCTGCTGGCGGCGTCGCTGGAGCTGGCCGAAGCCGTTATAGGCCGTGCGCTCTCCGACGGCGACTTCGCGGCCCGTACCGCGCTGGCCCGCGTGCTGGCCCAGCCGGCGGTGCCCGGCGTCTACGCGGTCCGGATGCATCCGGATGACCTGGATGCGCTGGATGATGCCACCCTCCAGGCCGCCGGCGTCCGGTTCATCCCGGATCCGGAACTGGCGCGCGGTGACGCGGTCGCGGAATTCGAGCACGGGCGCCTCGATGCCAGGATCAGCACCGCGCTGGCCCGGGCCAAGGACGCCCTGCTTTCAGATGGACTGCTGGGGGAGGAGCCATGACCACCCGCTGGCGTCCGCACGCGCGCCGGTTTGAGGCGGCGATGGCGGCTGCGAGGCCCGAGCGGATTGGCTCGGTGTCCTCCATCGTGGGGCTCGGCGCCGAGGTGGCCGGCCTTGACTGCGCCATAGGTGATCTGGTCACCATCGGCGAGAATCCCGGCGTGGACGCCGAGGTGGTCGCCACCACCCGCGCCGGAATCCGCTGCATGCCGCTGGGTCGGATGACCGGCATCAGCGCAGGCTCCCCTGCAC
>JBBRKU010000052.1:0-8776 GCA_038231735.1 Actinomycetales bacterium
GCCCCCTGTGGATCCTTGTAATAGCAACGAATTTTGTCCACCGGTGGCGCCGGGCATGTCCGTGTGGACCCACATATTATGCACAGGTCACATCGCCGGAATGACGCAACCACACCCGGTTATCCACAGTATCCACAGGGGTTATTAACACTACGAATCCCAAAAAATTGAATTTCTTTCAAACAACATTTACCCCTCGTCCAACACGTCGCAACCAGCAAAATTGATCAAACCCAACACCCATTGGCCTGCCCCAAATGCCAATGCAAGCGCCGACTGGCCAAAGGGCTAAGCTGTCTGCAAGCATGTAGTTCCCCGGGTAGGTTTTTGTCATTCGACAGGACAAAACCCGCTCAGGCGATTCATGACGATAATTTTCAGGATGAAAGGCGGCACCCTTCCGTGAAGTTCCGAGTTGAGCGGGATGTCCTGGCCGAAGCCGTCAGCTGGACAGCCCGGTCCTTGTCTCCGCGGCCGCCAGTACCGGTTTTGTCAGGATTGCTACTCAAAGCACACGCCGGCACGGTCAGCCTTTCCAGCTTCGACTACGAAATTTCAGCCCGTTTGGAAATTCCTGCCGATGTTGCCGAGGAAGGGACCATCCTGGTTTCCGGACGCCTGCTGGCGGACATCTGCCGCAGCCTGCCCTCCGCTCCCGTGGACGTTGCAACGGACGGTTCCAAGGTCACACTCAGCTGCCGCAGCAGCCGCTTCAATCTGGCCACCATGCCGGAAAACGACTACCCGGCCCTCCCGGCGTTGCCGGAAATCAGTGGAACCGTTTCCGGTGAGGCCTTCGCCCAGGCCGTTTCCCAGGTCATCATTGCTTCCAGCCGGGATGACACCCTGCCCATCCTGACCGGCGTCAAGATGGAAATTGAGGGTGACCTGATCACACTGCTGGCCACTGACCGCTACCGGCTTGCCCTTCGCGAAGTCCGCTGGCGCCCCAACGTTCCGGGGATTTCAACCAGTGCGCTGGTCAAAGCAAAGACCCTCAATGAGGTTGCCAAGACGCTCGGTGGTTCCGGCGATCTGAACATCGCGCTGTCGGACAACAGCGAGCTGATCGGCTTTGAAAGCGGTGGCCGTCGCACCACCTCGCTGCTGGTGGACGGGGATTACCCGAAGATCCGCTCGCTTTTCCCGGACAGCACGCCCATCCACGCCACCGTGGAAACCAGTGCCCTGGCCGAGGCCGTACGCCGTGTCTCCCTCGTGGCCGAGCGGAATACTCCCGTCCGGCTGGCGTTTACCGATGGCCAACTGAGCCTGGATGCCGGTACCGGCGAGGATGCGCAGGCCTCCGAGGGTCTGGAAGCGGCGTTAGTCGGCGACGAAATCACCGTTGCTTTTAACCCGCATTATCTGAGCGAGGGTTTGAGTGCCTTCGACAGCAAGTTCGTCAGATTCTCCTTCACTTCCGCCCCGAAACCCGCGATGATCACGGCGCAGGCGGAAATCGACGGCGAAGACCAGGATGACTACCGATACCTGGTGATGCCGGTCAGGCTTCCGAACCAGTAGCCTGCGTCTTTTGTACCGGCGCCAGCAGTACTCCGGACAACAGCAATATCCAACTCCAGAAAAGAGAAACACCGTGCATATCGGTCTCATCGGCCTTGGAAAAATGGGATTCAACATGCGGGCGCGACTGCGCAATGCCGGGATTCAGGTCAGCGGTTATGACCGGAACCCGGAGGTGACCGACGTCGCTTCCTTGCAGGAGCTGGTGGCCGCTGTACCGGCACCGCGGATCGTCTGGGTCATGGTGCCCTCTGGCGAGGTAACGGACGGTGTGATTACCGAGCTCTCCGCGCTGCTGCAGGATGGCGACATGATTATCGACGGCGGTAACTCGCGCTTTACCGAAGACCTGAAGCACAGCGCTGTCCTAGTCGAGAAGGGTATCCACTTTGTCGATTGTGGCGTCTCCGGCGGCGTCTGGGGCCTGGCGAACGGCTACGGTCTGATGGCCGGCGGTGACGCGGAACATGTTCAGGCTGCGATGCCCATTTTCGATGCACTCCGCCCGGAGGGCGAACGGGCCGAGAGCTTTGTCCACGTAGGCGCCGTCGGAGCCGGCCACTACGCCAAGATGGTGCACAACGGGGTCGAGTACGGGCTCATGCAGTCCTACGCCGAGGGCTACGAATTGCTCATGGCCAAGGACATCGTCAAGGACGTCCCGGGCACCTTCGCCGCCTGGCAGAAGGGCACCGTGGTCCGTTCATGGCTGCTGGACCTGATGGTCAAGGCCCTGAAGGATGATCCTGAGCTGGCCCGGATTGCCGGTTACGTTGAGGATTCCGGTGAGGGACGCTGGACCGTTGAAGAAGCAATCGCCAATGGTGTCCCAGCCCCTGCTATCACCGCCTCACTCTTTGCACGCTTTGCCTCCCGGCAGGACGACTCCCCCGCCATGAAGATGGTCTCCGCGCTGCGCAACCAGTTTGGCGGCCACGCCACGAAGCCGGCCAAGCCCGCCGGCTCCTAAAGAACCCACCCTGGTAGGGCGGTTACGTGCCGCAATTTGAATGCCAACTAGTACCGCACCATGTCCGTGAAGTGAGCCGCGTGTATCTGGAACACCTGTCCCTGACCGATTTCCGCAGTTATGCACAGGTCGAACTGCCGCTGGAACCCGGTGTTACGGTGCTGGTCGGTGCCAACGGGCTGGGCAAGACCAACCTGGTGGAGGCCGTCGGGTATCTTTCCACGCTCAGTTCGCACCGGGTCAGCTCGGATGGGCCGCTGCTGAGGTTCGGCACGGAACGGGCGATGATCCGCGCCCGGCTGGTCCGTGGCCAGCAGTCAACCAGCGTGGAAGTTGAGATCAACGCCGGCCGGGCCAACCGCGCCAGGATTAACCGGGCCAACCCGGTGCGGGCACGGGACGTGCTGGGAATCTGCCGGACCGTGCTCTTTGCACCCGAGGACCTGGCCCTGGTCAAGGGCGATCCGTCCAACCGCCGCCGATTCCTGGATGAGCTGTTGGTTACCCTGATCCCCCGGCATGCGGCCACCCGCAGTGACTACGAGCGCGTACTGAAACAGCGCAACGCGCTGCTGAAATCCGCCAAGGCACAGCATTTTTCACGTGCGGGGGTCAGCGATTCCTATGAAGCCACCCTCGATGTTTGGGACCAGCACATGGCCGCGGCTGGTGCCAGTTTGCTGGCCGCGCGGCTGGAACTGCTGGAACGGCTCAAGCCGCACCTTGGCATGGCTTACCGGCAGCTGACGGACGGCAGCAAGGAAGTTGCTGCCCACTACCGATCGACGCTTGAGGTCCAGCTGTCCGACGACGGCGACGCGGAAGGCAGCGCAGGCAGCGGCCCCTCGGAGTTGGTGGGGCTCTCCGTAGCGGAACTGACGGAGCGGTATGTCACGGCCTTCGCGGCCGCCCGCCGCCGTGAGCTTGAGCGCGGCCTGTCATTGGTGGGGCCGCACCGCGATGAATTGGAGCTGGTGCTGGGAACGGCTCCGGCCCGCGGCTATGCCTCGCATGGCGAAACTTGGTCGGTGGCGCTGGCGCTGCGCCTTGCCTCCTACTACGTTCTGTTGGACGATGCCCAGGTGGAGGGAAACGCGCCAATACTGATCCTGGATGACGTTTTTGCCGAACTGGATGTGCAACGCCGCGCCAGGCTGGCGTCGATCGTCTCCGGTGCCGAGCAGGTGCTGGTGACGGCGGCCGTGGAGGCGGATATTCCGGCGGAACTCTCCGGGGCGCAGATCCGCGTTATTCCGGGAGGCGTGGCGGCGGATGGTGGCTAGGAAACCTGCTCCGGGCCGGAAAACCCTGTCCGACAAAACCCTGTCCGGCCAGGTGCCGGAGCTGGCCGGGGACAATAGACCAGTCCTGGACAACAGACCGGCCGGGCATGCCACGGCCCCCGACCCGACCGAGCTGTCCACGAATGTCGATGCCGCGCAGGCGGCGCTGAACCGGATGCGGGAGGCGGCGAAGAACCGCGGTGAGATCAGGGTTGCCCCGGGCCGCAAGCGCCCGGACGCCGCGGCGAAGACGGCCCGTCGTCGTCGTTCCTATATAGACAGCAAGGATTCGGGCAGGGACCCGCTGGGTTTGGCCAGCGTCGTGAACCGCCTGGTCAGCGAGCGTGGCTGGTCATCCCCGGTCGCGGTGGGATCCGTAATGGCGCAGTGGAATACGTTGGTGGGGCCGGAGATTTCGGCGCACTGCCAGCCGGACAGCTTTACCGGCACGGTGCTGCAGGTCCGCTGCGATTCCACCAGTTGGGCTACCCAAATGCGTCTGCTCAGCGCCAGTCTGCTGGCCCGCCTCGATGCGGAGCTCGGCGCCGGCATAGTTACACGGATAAAAGTCCTGGGTCCGGCGGCCCCGAACTGGCGTAAGGGCTACCGCCATGTCAGCGGGCGCGGACCCCGGGATACCTACGGCTGAGTAACGGCCATACAGGGCGCCCGGAGGGCACTGGGGTGTATATCCCCTCAGGAGGAGCACCGAAATCCGCTCCTGACCCTCTTATTTGGCCACTGAAGGCCTGTCCATACGTGTTTTGACCCCCGGGCAAGGTAGAATCGTAGGGAAACTGAACGCCGGCGACTGGCTAGCAGTGCGCTCTTCATGAAACGGCGGCAGTATTGATGTGCCAACTGCAGGGTGACGCCGTTCCGGCTGCTTAAGCGCCGGGAAAGACCGCCTCAGTATCTACGAAGAGCCGCAGTAATCTACGCCGCAGTAATCTACGCCGCAGTAATCTACGCCGCAGTAATCTACAGAGAATAGAGGGGTCGAACGCGCCTGTGACTACCAGTAACCCGGAGAATCCGGACAACGCGACCAATCCGCAGACGGCCGGCGGAGATGCAGTTTCTGCAGGTGCAGGGACCTCCAGCCCTGAGCGGCACATGGGGGCACCGTCCGAGCCGAGGGAATACGGCGCCAGCGACATCACCGTTCTGGAGGGTCTTGAGGCGGTCCGGAAACGTCCCGGTATGTACATCGGTTCCACCGGCCCCCGGGGGCTGCATCACCTGGTCTATGAGGTGGTGGACAACTCCGTGGACGAGGCGCTGGCCGGCTATTGCGACCACATCGAAATCGTGCTCCAGGCGGACGGCGGCGTCAAGGTGGTCGACAATGGCCGCGGCATTCCGGTGGATGTGCATCCGACCGAGGGCAAACCCACGGTCGAAGTTGTGATGACCATCCTGCATGCCGGCGGCAAGTTCGGCGGCGGCGGTTACGCCGTCTCCGGCGGTCTGCACGGCGTGGGTATTTCGGTGGTCAATGCGTTGTCCGAGCGGGTTGAGACCGAAGTTCGGCGGCAGGGGCACGTCTGGCGGATGACCTTCGCCGACGGCGGCAAGCCGCAGGGCGGGCTGGTGAAGGGTGAGGCGACGGAAGAGACCGGAACCATCCAGACCTTCTATGCGGATCCCAGCATTTTTGAATCCACCGAGTTCGACTTCGAGACCCTGCGCGCGCGCTTCCAGCAGATGGCGTTCCTGAACAAGGGACTGAAGATCACCCTGACGGATGAGCGCCGCACGGATGCGGATGCCGGCCAGGACC
Source organism: Actinomycetales bacterium (assembly GCA_038231735.1). GTDB lineage: Bacteria > Actinomycetota > Actinomycetes > Actinomycetales > Micrococcaceae > Arthrobacter_M. The sequence continues at coordinate 5,564 of JBBRKU010000052.1, forward strand.
CGGATCTGGACCTCGATCTGGATTCCGTGCTGCAGGAGGGTATGGATCCCAAGGGCCACCGTGAGGTGGTGTACCAGTACAACGATGGCCTGCTGGACTACGTTAAGCACCTGAACTCATCCAAGAAGGTTGACGTCATCCATGAGGATGTCATTGCCTTTGAGACCGAGGATACCGGCCGGAAGATGGCCGTTGAACTGGCGCTCCAGTGGACCACCGCCTATTCGGAGAGCGTTCACACCTACGCCAACACGATCAACACGCATGAGGGTGGCACGCACGAGGAGGGCTTCCGCGCGGCGATGACCTCCCTGATCAACCGCTACGCGCGGGAGAAGAACATCATCAAGGAAAAGGATGAGAACCTCACCGGGGACGACATCCGTGAAGGCCTGACGGCGGTGATCTCCGTCAAGCTCACCGACCCGCAGTTTGAGGGCCAGACCAAGACCAAGCTGGGCAACTCCGAGGTCAAGGGCTTTGTGCAGCGGGTGGTCACGGACGGACTTGGCGACTGGCTGGAGCGCAACCCCGGCCCGGCCCGGGATGTCATCCGCAAATCCATCCAGGCGTCGCAGGCTCGCCTGGCGGCGCGGAAGGCCCGCGAAAGCACGCGGCGCAAGGGCCTGCTGGAGTCCGGCGGCATGCCCGGAAAGCTGAAGGACTGCCAGTCCAAGGACCCCTCGATCTCCGAAATCTACATCGTGGAGGGGGACTCGGCCGGCGGTTCGGCCGTGCGCGGGCGCAACCCAACCACCCAGGCCATCCTGCCGCTGCGCGGGAAGATCCTCAATGTGGAACGCGCCCGGCTGGACCGCGCGCTGGGCAACGCCGAGGTGCAGGCCATGATCACGGCTTTCGGTGCCGGTATTGGCGAGGACTTCGACGTCGACAAGGCCCGGTACCACAAGATCGTGCTGATGGCCGATGCCGATGTGGATGGCCAGCACATCACCACGCTGCTGCTGACGCTCCTGTTCCGCTACATGCGGCCGCTGATTGAGAGCGGCTACGTCTACCTTGCCCAGCCCCCGCTGTACCGCATCAAGTGGTCCAACGCCCCGCACGACTACGTGTTCAGCGACCGCGAGCGGGACGCCGTGATGGCCCACGGACTGGCGAACGGCCGCCGCATCCCCAAGGACAATGGCATCCAGCGCTACAAGGGTCTGGGCGAGATGGACTACACGGAGCTGTGGGACACCACCATGGATCCGGACCACCGCACGTTGCTGCAGGTCACCATGGAGGATGCCGCGGCGGCCGACCAGGTCTTCTCGGTGCTCATGGGTGAAGACGTGGAATCGCGCAGGAACTTTATCCAGCAGAACGCCAAGGACGTCAGGTTCCTTGATATCTAGCGGCTCCCGCCGCGGCGGAGGCCCTAAGTATCACCGAATCGACATATATCTGGAACGGAATCTTTAGACTATGAGTGACGACACCACCGACGTCCCGGGCGAAGGAAATGAACCCGTACTTGAGGGCGACATCCAGGCCGATGTGCTGACGGACCGGGTTGAGCAGGTTGATCTGCAGACCGAAATGCAGCGGTCCTACCTGGACTACGCCATGGCCGTTATTGTGGGCCGCGCCCTGCCCGATGTCCGGGACGGGCTCAAGCCGGTGCACCGCCGCGTGCTCTACGCGATGGTCGACGGCGGCTACCGCCCCGAGCGCTCGTTCAACAAGTGCGCCCGTGTGGTGGGCGAGGTCATGGGCCAGTATCACCCGCACGGGGACATGGCCATCTACGATGCACTGGTGCGCCTGATCCAGGACTGGACCATGCGCTATCCCTTGGCCCTGGGCCAGGGCAACTTCGGCTCCCCGGGCAACGACGGCGCCGCGGCACCGCGGTACACGGAAACCAAGATGGCGCCGCTGGCGATGGAAATGGTCCGGGACATCGACGAGGAAACCGTCGACTTCCAGGACAACTATGACGGCAAGAACCAGGAACCCACCATCCTGCCGTCCCGCTTCCCGAACCTGCTGGTCAACGGCTCCTCGGGCATCGCCGTCGGCATGGCCACGAACATTCCGCCGCACAACCTGCGCGAAGTCGCGGACGGTGTGCAGTGGTATCTGGCCAATCCCGGGGCCACTCGCGAGGAACTCCTCGAGGCGCTGATCCAGCGCATCAAGGGCCCCGATTTCCCCACCGGTGCCCAGATCCTGGGACACAACGGCATCGAGGATGCCTACCGCACCGGCCGCGGCTCCATCACCATGCGCGCCGTGGTCAATGTGGAGGAGATCCAGGGCCGCACCTGCCTAGTGGTCACTGAACTCCCCTACCAGGCCAACCCGGACAACCTGGCCATCAAAATCGCGGAGCTGGTCAAGGACGGAAAGATCGCCGGCATTGCCGACCTCCGGGATGAGACCTCCGGCCGCACGGGCCAGCGCCTCGTCGTCGTGCTTAAGCGCGACGCCGTCGCCAAAGTGGTGCTGAACAACCTCTATAAGCACACGCAGCTGCAGGACAACTTCGGCGCGAACATGCTGGCCATCGTGGACGGCGTGCCGCGCACGCTCAGCCTGGATGCTTTCATCCGGCACTGGGTCACCCACCAGCTCGACGTCATCGTCCGCCGCACCCGTTACCGGCTGCGAAAGGCGGAGGAGGAGGCACACATCCTCCGCGGGCTGCTCAAGGCCCTGGACATGCTGGACGAGGTCATTGCGCTGATCCGCGCGTCCTCCACCACGGAACAGGCGCGCGACGGCCTGATCGGGCTGCTGGACATTGATGAGCTGCAGGCCCGCGCCATCCTGGACATGCAGCTGCGCCGGCTGGCAGCCCTGGAACGGCAGAAGATCCAGGATCGGCACGGGGAACTTGAGGTGGCCATCACCGAGTTCAACCGGATCCTGGCCTCCGAGGAGGTCCAGCGCGGCATTGTCAGCACCGAGCTGCAGGAAATCACGGACAAGTTCGGTGATGAGCGCCGCACCCAGATCATGCTTGGCTACGACCCGAACATGAGCATGGAAGACCTGATCCCCGAAGAGGAAATGGTCGTCACCATCACCCGCGGCGGCTACGTCAAGCGGACCCGCAGCGACAACTACCGCCAGCAGCACCGCGGCGGCAAGGGCATCAAGGGCGCCCAGCTGCGCGGCGATGACGTGGTGGAGCACTTCTTCGTCACCACGACGCACCACTGGCTGCTCTTCTTCACCAACCTGGGCCGGGTCTACCGCGCC